>CAMWRV010000091.1 GCA_947176745.1 uncultured Muribaculaceae bacterium | reverse complement strand
ACCGATCGGTTCATGCCCGCTGCTTTTCCATTTGATTCATGTGGAAGCCTAAAAGTTCATGAGTTCCTTGAAGAGCTGATGGACCGGCAATCCCATTACATTATAGAAGCTGCCGTTGATGGATTCTACAGCCACGCACCCTATCCATTCCTGAATGCCATATGCACCCGCCTTGTCGTAGGGAAGAAAATTTTCGACATAATATTCGATCGCCTCGTCAGACAGTTCGGCGAAACTTACTTCCGTGACGGTCGAGAACGACGTGCGGCGCATATGTGTGGATATGCAGACTCCGGTGATAACCTTGTGGGTCTTCCCCGACAGCTCCCGCAACATTTCCACGGCCTCGTCATGTCCGGCGGGTTTGCCAAGCACTCTGTCGCCTGAAATCACCAAAGTGTCGGCCGTTATCAGAAGCTCATTGTCATGGAACGCTTTCAGGTATGCGTCGGCCTTTACATTGGCAAGATAGAGTGGAATCTCGTCGGCAGGGATAGAGTCAGGATAGGACTCGTCGATTCCTCCGAGGCTGATGACATTAAACGGAATTCTGAGTTGCGAAAGCAACTCTCTTCTTCTCGGAGATTTGCTTGCCAGTAAAATCTTGTATTTTTTTAAGTTCTCAAACATGATTGATAAGTCGGGTGTAAGGATCAGAGTCGCGACTGCATAACGGATGCGCGGCGACAACAATTATTACTATGATTATTACTATGATTATTACCAGTATTATTACCAGCCGAATGCGTTCTCATCGTTAAGCCATTGGCCGTTTGCTCTGAGCACCTGTTCGATCAGATCGCGGGCGCATCCGTGGCCTCCGTCGGCATTTGATATATACAAGGCGCATTCCCTCGCTTCGTGGCATGCGTCTTTGGGAGCGCAGGGGAGACCTGCCGTCCGCATGCATTTCAGATCGGGTATGTCGTCGCCCATATATGCCACTTCCGAATGGTCGAGACCTTTTGATTCCATCCAGTTCTCGAATATGCCGATCTTGTGGGAGGCGCCAAGAAATATATCCTTTATGCCCAGAGCCTCGTATCTGAATCTTACAGACTCCGTGCGGCCTCCGGTTATTATGGCGATGTGGTATCCGAGTCTTGCGGCGAGCTGAAGCGCATAGCCGTCTTTTATGTTGACCATGCGCATGGGCTCACCTTTGTCCGACATCGGTATTGTCGATGGGGAAAGCACGCCGTCGACATCAAATGCGAATGCGCGAATTTTCTTAAGGTCGTAACTTATTCCGCTCATTTTTTTCAATTCTGACAAGTGTTACTTGTTCTGATGATCGATAATGTCAGAAGCCTGTATATCTCTTTTAGTTCCGGATCGCTTTCGAGGCGGGACATATGGGCTTCTATTGTTTTCATGTCGTGGCGTACCGCAGGACCGGTCTGGACATCCGCCGGATTCGCAGCCTGTATCTTTCTTGTTGTCTCCCGGATCAACGGCTTGAGTGCGTCAAACGGCAGTTCCTTTTGCGAAAGATAGCCGGAGGCGAGTGCCCACAGGTGATTCACAAAGTTGCAGCTGAGAACCGACGCCACGTGGAGATCACGTCTCTTCTCCGAGTCGGCAGTATAGACAGAGCGGCTGACGAGACGGGCAGTCTCGCACAGGATGTCGTGAGTGTTACTGTCGCTACCCTCGATAAAAAATGGAATGTCGGCATATTCAAGGCTGACATTTTTGGAAAAAGTCTGTAACGGATAGAATACTCCGGTGAAACGGTGAAATCCGCTTATGGCAGAAAGGGGAGTGGATCCTGACGTATGGGCAAGTGTCGCCCGGCACGGGATGTGACCGGCGACCTGTGAGGCTACATCTGATATCACGTCGTCAGTCACGCTTATGAGGTAGATGTCGGAGTCGTTTCGCAGTCCTTCGAGCGTGCGCGATGATACCGATGCGACATCGGCCACATCTTTAAGCGCAATGGCCAGATGCGTGCCGACATTTCCTTTGCCTATAATGTCTATTTTCATACAGTGCCAGTTTTGAGGTTGAAAGTGCCAGTTTTGAGGTTGATCATTCCCATTGTGTGGCGAAGATTGATTTCCACACATGGATTGACAGCTCCGGACTCTGTAACAAGCATGTCAATTCCGAGTGGTCCGGTGTAGAATGGAGCAATCAGTTTCTCTATGGCCGATTTCTGATTTTCAGTAATTCCAGGATTCCATTTTTGCGTGGTGGATTTTATCAATTCAAGGAGACTCTCTTGCGTTCCGTTTCTGTTTGACTGATATTTTCCTCTTCTCGATACATTGAAAACTGAATAACCGAGAAAGAAGACCTCGCCGTCTCGGCATTGCCATTCTGTCGCAAAGTCAAGTTTCCGGTCATAAGCTTTTTCCATCATGACGGATCCCTGTTTTCTTATAATCCCTCTTATCCATGGCTCCACATGCTTTTCTTCGAGGTCGTCAGTCAGAAGGATTCCTCTGCCGGAACTGCTCCACGGAGCCTTGAAATAAAGCCGTCGCTCCTTACGGAAAGCCGATACCCCTCGCGCGGCGTTGCATACTTCCTCTGGAATTCTGATATCATGGTCAAGCATATCCTCCATCTCTTTTAGGAAGGCGATTGTTGTTCGGCGGTGGGATAGTTCGCGCAGCTTAGAGAGAGCCGTTTCTGTGGGTATTCCTGATATCTTGCCGCCCGATATTTCGATCAGCCAGTTGCGGATCTGCCTGTTCCAACCCCAAGGATTGGGCCGGAGAGCTGATACCAGATCCGGATTTTCGGCAACTTCACCGGGCGTCAGGATGGTCAGATTCTTGGCTGTCGCGTTAAGATAGTATTTCAGATTCTCTATAGAATCCGAAGGTTCGTCCATAAGGAGTATGCTGTCGCCTGTCTCGGCATAAAGC
>CAMWRV010000090.1 GCA_947176745.1 uncultured Muribaculaceae bacterium | reverse complement strand
GTGCAGGTCGGGAGTGAGCTCGAATATCTCGAGATATTTCTCCATCTGTGTCTTGTCGAAATTCGGATAGAAAGGGGCATTGACCGTGACATATTCATCGAGTGTCACCGGGGGGAGCGAGAACTCCTCTGGTACAAGGAAGATGTCGTCAAGGAACGATGTCTTGCGTTCGAACGGAGTGAAACCGTTGAAGTCGATCCTGCCGCCCTTTGGACGAAGCAGGCCGCAGATCAGATAGATGAGCGTTGTCTTGCCGGCGCCGTTCTTGCCAAGCAGACCGCAGACGCTTCCTTTTTCAAGCGTCATCGAGAAACTGTCGATGAGCGGGGTCTTTCTCGAATAAGAGAAATTCAGATTTTCAATTTTCAGCATATCTTGAGGTTTTGTTTATTATTAATGCTTTAGTGTACTACTGTACTAAGACACTGCAAAATTATGAATAGTTTTTTAAACTGCCAAATTTTTGGAAAGAAAAATTAAAAATATTTTCAATCAGCGAGTTGGAGTGAATTGTAATGGCGTATTAATATGCTAATACACTGCGGTATAAAAAGAACTGCACTGTAACCTTGTCACAGTGCAGTTCATATCGTTATTGCCTTTTCAGGCGTAAGGATTCGTCCGGATTATCAGAGCACAATCTTCTTGCCGCCCACGATGTAGAGGCCGCGGGGGAGTTCGATGTTGTTGACACCCATGTGGAGGTCTACATTGAACATCATGCCGTCGGCACGAACGATCATTATGCGGCCCTCGGTCGATGTTGTTACGACAAGCGTATGGTTGACAACGCTTATCAGCATTCCCTCGGTCGAGATTCCCTTGACTTCTGTGCGGATGAAGCCGTCTACATCGTAGACTCCGTTGTTGATGAACTCAAGATTTTTCGTTTGAGTTCCATTTCCGTTGTTGAATATGATCATGGGTTTGCCACCTTCGACCTCGCAACTGAATTTATAGTAGCCGCTGACAGGGTCAAGCTGCATTGCCACACCGGGCCAATTGCCTCCGGTATAGTTTACACCTGAAGTTTCGTTCCAGGCCCAGACCATCACTTTGCTCCAGTTGGATTTCGTATTGTCAAAGTATGCAGTGTAGATTTCTGTTTCTACCGGGTCAACGGGCTGGTCAGGTATATCGCCGGCACCTTCGATAGTTCTCTGGTAACCGTTTACAGTGTAATATCCGCCGTTGACAAAATCCCAGCCGTCCTTGCTTGTCTGGTCATTGCCGGCATTGCTGAAGATTACCTTTGCAGACGCAGGAATCTTGGCTGTGCCGGTATAGGTCCATTTGTAGACGTTGTTGCCGAGGTAGGTGAGACTCTGTCCGGGCCAGTTGCCGCCGCTGTAGTTTGAGCCGCTGCTCCATATCCATGCCGAAACGGGATTCCATGAGTCGTGCTCGAAGAATACGGCCTGTTCTCCCTCGCTCATCGAAGGCTCGATGGGTTCGTCGGGTTCCACGCGGTCTCCGCCGGGAGTGGTGCCTCCTGCGTTGGGCTTCTCGGTCCATGTCTCGTCGGGCATTGTCTCGTCAGGCCACTCCACCCAGTTTCCTTCCACGGGAGCCGAGGCATAGATGTATTTGCCATCCTCTCCGATCTTGCCGGGAGCCTTGGTCTTCTCTGTGTCAAGCACGTAGACGCGGATGTTTCCCTTTCCGGGGCATGTCACCGACATTGTGCCGTCAGTCACGGTCTTTACATCTCCTGTCACCGCGTCGACATAGCGGCCGTTGAGAATGCCGGTGAAAGTTGCGTTTCCGCTTATTGTGACAAGTGCGTATGAATCGGTATTTGAATCGGTATATCTGCGCTTGAACGCCATTGTGCCCGAGCAGCCTTCGTTGCTGTACTGGCCTTTGCGGAGTGCGGGAACGGCAGCACGGATCTTGTTCAGACGCTGTATGTGGAGAGCCAGCGGGTAGGAGAGTGTGGAGGCGAGGTTTCCGGTTGCGCCGCTGTATTCGGCGAAGTCAGTCACGTTGACGTCTCCCTCAAGATAGCCTCCGAAGTATGCGCGGCCTGATTCCTTGAGTGCGAGCACAGCACCTTTGTCGATATCCTTTCCTTTCTGGAATTCAACCTCAGAACCGTAGTAGATGCAAGGTATACCCCGGAACGTGAACATGAGCGAGAGGTTCTCGGCCCATGTGTCCTGAGTGCCGGTGAAACGGTAATTGCTGTCGGGTGCATAGTCATGTGAGTCTACGTAAACCACGTTGTAAGTGGCGTCATTGTAAAGATTGTCTTGTGAGCGGACGCCATAAGCTCCTGTCGCCGAATTGAAGTTCCAGTGCATCGCGAAGTCGATCACGTTGAGACCGGAGAAATCGGTATAGTCGGGAGAGTGGTAGTCGTTTCCGTTGAGGAGAGCGTTGTTGCTTTTGCGGAGAATTGCATCGTCATGGCCCAGATCATCGATTCCTGACTGCTGCACAGACTCCCAGTTTACGTGTCCGCTTACAGTAAAGTAGTCTTGTGATCCTTCTTTTTCTGTCGGAATTGCGACTACAGAATCCCATGATTTGGGATCCATGTCCCAGGGATAGTCCTTGTTCTCTTTCCATGTATAATAGCATGGCGAGCAATTGTAGTTCTCGCCACGGTATATCACCTCCATCGAGCGTGCGCACACCTCTCCGTACATGAAGAAAGGGGTGTTGCCGCGCTTCGCCTTCGCTTCTGGAGATTCTGCCGCTGCGAGGAACTGGGGAAGGAACATCTTGTTGAACGCAAGTCTCGGAATGTGGCCTGCCGTATCGATGCGGAATCCGTCGATACCCATCTTGATGAAGCGCGAGTAGCAGTCTACTATATAGTTGGTGACTGTGGGATGCTCTGTGTTCAGATCGACGCAGTCGCCGGCGATCTGTCCCCACCATCGCGACGGGTCGTCCCAGTCGAACCATGCCTTGTGATGCCAGAAGTTGTGGGTGTCGCGGTTGGTGAAGTCTGAGTTCTTCATCATTGCCAGACGTGTTCCGTACTGGTTTGCGGGCAACATCGAAGGGTAATCTTCGGGAAGCTTTCCTCCCTCTGACTGAGGCACTACAAGCATCGACGCGTTGATGTCGCCGAGATCCTGAGTGTAGTCTTTCTTGAACATCTTGCAGAGGTAATTCTCTCCGAAGTTTCCGGTATGCTGGAGCACGATGTCGAGAATGAGCTTCATGCCCCGTTTGTGAACTTCGTCGATGAGGGTCTGGAACGCAACATCCGCGCCTGCGTCGTCAGCGTCTTTTGACACATAGCGGTGGTCGATCTTCGAGAAGTCCATGGCATGATAGCCGTGGTAGTCGAGACCTGAACCGTTTTCTACGATCGGGGTGATCCATACGGCGGTGAATCCAAGAGCCTTGATGTAGTCGAGCTTGTCGATAAGACCTTTGAAGTCTCCGCGCCATTCAGGGTCATTGATGTTTTTTTCGCCGTCCCAGCAATAGACATTGTTGTTAGGGTCTCCGTCGTAGAAACGGGTTGTCATGGCGAAGTAGATCGTCTCGTCGCGAAAGTCAGTACGGTCACCGATGAAAGTTGATGCCTGAGTGGCCATAGCCGACGATGCCAGCATGGCCAGACAGAACGACTTACTGAATAAATTCATGGTAGTCTCCTGATGTTTAGATTATTGTGATTAAAAGTTTGAGTTTTTCAATTCTGTCAACACAGATGTACAAATGAATTTGTAATAATATCTGTATTTATTTTGCAAAATTAATGTAAAAATTTCTAAA
>CAMWRV010000089.1 GCA_947176745.1 uncultured Muribaculaceae bacterium | reverse complement strand
CAGGACCCCAACATTAAAAGTGTTGTGCTCTACCAGCTGAGCTAGCGAATCATCGTTTTTGCCTTCGTTCTTCCGAAAAGCGATGCAAAATTACAACTTTATTTTGAATCTTCCAAATTTTTCTTTAAAAAAATTGTTTTTTTGTTTTGTTTGCCGTATTTGCCCTGTTCTTTAAAAGATTTGAATTATATTTGTAAGTTAAATGGTGCTTCCTGTCGCCTTGTCTGACTCTTTCGGATATCTGACACCGGCATACGCACGATTTCTTTAACCGCATCTCACTAATCTGCATATGGATATATCAGTTGTCATACCTTTGTTCAATGAAGAAGAGTCTCTTCCTGAACTGACTGAATGGATTCAGAGAGTAATGGGTCAGAACGGCTTTTCGTATGAGATAATTTTTGTCAACGACGGATCGACCGACCGAAGCATGGACGTCATCAAGAAACTCGCTTCTCAGAACGCGGCTGTCCATGCCGTCTCTTTCTCTCGCAATTACGGAAAGTCTCCGGCCCTTAATGTCGGGTTCCAGCGGGCAAAGGGAGATGTGGTCATCACAATGGATGCTGATCTGCAGGATTCGCCCGACGAAATTCCGGCTTTGTACCATATGATCGTATCCGAGGGTTATGACCTTGTGTCAGGATGGAAAAAGAAGCGTTATGACCCGCTGTCGAAGACTATTCCTACAAAACTTTTCAACGCTACGGCCAGAAAAGTAAGCGGAATCAGGAATCTTCATGACTTCAACTGCGGACTCAAGGCTTACCGCAGAGATGTGGTGAAGCACATCGAGGTCTATGGCGACATGCACCGGTACATTCCTTATCTTGCCAAAAACGCCGGATATAAGAAAATCGGAGAGAAAGTCGTGAAACATCAGGCCAGAAAATACGGCACCACAAAGTTCGGTCTCGACCGCTTTGTGAACGGTTATCTTGATCTTGGCACGCTGTGGTTTCAGTCACGGTTCGGCATCAAGCCCATGCACATCTTCGGTCTGCTCGGATCGCTGATGTTCATAATCGGGTTCTTTGCAGTCGTGACCGTTCTGATCATGAAACTGGTGTCGATGCACTCGGAGACTTACCATTTCTATCTCACGAAGTCGGTATATTTCTACCTGTCGCTTGTCTTCATGGTTCTCGGAGTCCAGTTCTTCTGCACAGGCTTCATCGGAGAAATGATCACCCGCAATTCTCCTGAACGCAACAATTATCTCATAGCTGAAGAATTCTGAAGATGAGAATATTTCCTGCATCGATAGCCTCCGGATTTATTCTGTTAGTCTCCGCATCGTGCACAGACACATGCTCGGAAAACAAGAACGCGCTGCCTTTGGCAGGATTCTACGCTTCGGGCGAAAGCAAAGAGTCTATTACTGTCGATTCTCTTGAAGTGTACGGTCCCGGAGCACCCGACGATGCTGTGCTGTCGGAGGGTGATGTGGCAAAGGACAGGCTTTTTCTGCCATTCCGTATAGATTCAGATACGACAAGATACGTGTTCCGCGACTGCCGCAAAGGCTCGACAGCCCGCGACACGGTGACTTTCATATATTCGCGTACTCCCCGCTTCGTGAATGTGGAATGCGGTGTCAGCTATCTGTTCGGTATAAAAGATATCACCTGCCAAGGGGTGCTTATTGATTCGGTGACATGCCCGCAGGGATTCATCGACAATACCAATTCCGAAAACCTGCACATATATTTCTCCGTATCAAACGCCGAGTCATGAAGCTTTTACTGACTTTCATATCAGCACTGACGCTCTATGCAACAGCGATGGCGCAGAACGACAGCATTCCCGACAGTACTCCCGGCACCGTCACCGACAGCGTGCCCTCTCTCTCTCGGCCCGACATACTCCCCCCCTCTCCTTCTGTGACTCCAGTGGATGTCGATGACGCAAAACCTGTCACCGTGCTGCATTATTATGACAAGCATGGCGAACCGCTCAAGGAGCCGGTGATGTTTCTTGCCACACTCGACACGGTCCGCAAAGTCAGATCCGGCCCGGTTTACCCTCTCTACAACGGCATTAACACGGGCGTGAATTTCGGCGACCTCATATTCATGGCATTCGGACAACGCTACGGGAGTTTCGACCTGTGGGCCAACGTGTCGCTTCACAACTGGTTCTTCCCGACAGTCGAATGCGGCATTGGCTATGCGTCTGATACTCCGGCGAAATCCAACTTCACATACAAAACCTCACCCTCCTTCTACGCCAAACTCGGACTGAACTACAACTTCCTGTATAAAAGCAATCCTGACTATCAGGTCTTTCTCGGTCTGCGGGGGGGATTCTCGTCGTTCAGCTATGATATAACAGATATTACGGTCAGTTCGGAATACTGGAACGAGACACAGCATCTGTCACTCACCGGACTACGAGCGACAAGCCTGTACGGAGAGGCTCTTGCCGGCCTCCAGGTCAAGATAGCGGGAAATTTCTCATTAGGATGGACAGCCCGGTGGCATTTCATCTTCCACACATCGGAAGACCGCGGCAACAAGCCGTGGTTCATCCCCGGCTACGGAGGATCATCGCCTTTCGCCATGACAGTCTCCGCCATCTGGACCATACCGAATAGAGGGAAGAGCACATCGGCTTCTGAAGTTACAGAATAAGAAAAGCCGACATAAATTTAAACGACATAACAATTCATTAACAACCGCATTTACTCATGAAACAACTCAATCACATTGCAAGAATATCGCTGGCAGCAGCTATTCTGGCAGGAGCAGCAGCAACAGCTTCGGCCAAACCGGCTGTACGCACGAGCGAGAAAGTGACACAACCCGACGGAACCACACTGACAATACGTCTTGTCGGCGACGAACACTCCCATCTCTATCTGACCGAAGACGGCTGCCCGCTTGTATGGGACAACGACCTCGGTTTCGTATACGCCACCATCAGCAAAGAGGGGAAGCAGATTCCCACCGGAGTGACAGCGCACGATGCAGACCGCAGAACCCAGTCTGAATCCATGACCGCAATTCCTATGTCGGACAACACGATAGCATCAATACTTGACACACGCATGGCGCGTCGCCAGGAAATGAGAAGAACCGCCCGAAACACCGGGCTTCCGAGAAAATCTCAGGGCTACGGACTGTCAGACACAACTTTTCCTTCGACCGGTGAGCAGAAAGCCATAGTGATACTCGTGCAGTTCCAGGATCTGAAATTCGGAGACAAGAACAGTTCATCATACCAGTATTCAGCGTATTCTGACAGCGAGGATCCTGTGCACGCATACTGGACCGATCTGCTCAACAAAGAGGGATTCGACGGATTCGGAGGCGAAGGGTCATGCCGCGACTGGTTCCACGCCAACTCCGCCGACAGCGAGGGCAACGCTCAGTTCAGCCCCATATTCGATCTTTACGGTCCTGTGACTCTTCCGAACAACATGGCATATTACGGACAGAACGATTACTGGGGAAATGACGAGAATGCCCACCTGATGGTTGTCGACGCATGCGAGATACTCGACAACGAGGTTGACTTCACACAATACGACCGCGACGGAGACGGTCTTGTCGACAACATCTACATATTCTACGCAGGTTTCGGAGAAGCCGACAGCCGTCAGACCAATACTGTCTGGCCTCACTCATGGGATCTTCATTACGTCAACGCCGACTTTGAAGTCGACGGCGTCACTGTCGACCATTACGCGTGTTCGAACGAGACGGACTACGGTCGGCGCTCTCCCGACGGCATCGGCACTTTCGTGCATGAATTCAGCCATGTGCTCGGTCTCCCCGACCTCTATACTACTGTCTACAACAACTCATACACTCCGGGTGAATATTCAGTGCT
>CAMWRV010000088.1 GCA_947176745.1 uncultured Muribaculaceae bacterium | reverse complement strand
ATTGTATTCATTGTCTATTAAATTATTTTTTCAGGAGGCGTCCCTCTTTCTGCAGCCGCGACACAATGCATCCAAGTATGGCATGCACAAATGAACCGCTGCGGGCGGAGGAGTATGACTTGGCAAGCTCGATATACTCGTTGACTGTCACGGAAAGCGGGATCTTCGGGAAGTTGAGGATCTCGGCGAGGGCAGCCTCGAGTATCACTATGTCCATAAACGCGAGCCTGTCGCTGTCCCAGTTGCTGCCGGCAACCGCTTCGTCGATATAACGGCGATAGGTCTCTTTGTTCTTGTAGAGATAACGGAGAAGTTCGAATCCGAAACGTGCATCCTCGTCATCCTTGAATTTCTCAAGAACCGCGCCTGCGGAGTCTCCCTCCTCGATACGTCGGAGACTTTTGAGCACAAACGTGGAGATCGTCTCAAGGTCGTCGTTCCAGAACACAGATTTCTCTTCGAGAGTCTCAAGAAAATCCGTATTGTCGAGTATTACACGTTTGAAGAGGTTGCGCCAGAGTTCGCAGTCGTCGTGAACCGAAGCCTCGGGCAACTCCATATAATCCGCGTATATCTCCGAATCAGTGACAGCCTTCAGCAGATTTCTGAGCATGACAGGCTCGTCGGCACTCCATGCAATCTTGTTTTTGGCCACAAAAGCATCGATAGTCTCGTTGGTACGCAGACCTTCGACAACCTTGTTCTCGACAAACCGCAGATTCGGATTGATATCCTCGTCGCTCTTGAGAAACTTGTGACGGTTCTCGTCTATGATACGGTCCTGCAGATCCGTGAGTTCCACAGGCAGATAGAGAAGGCGGAAATAAAGCTCGCGGGCCTTGTCGAGACTCAACGACAGCGCACGCTCCACCTCGGCGACGTTATCCTGCGAGGCGAGAAAGTTGACAAACGTGCGGTTCATCATGTCGTGCATTCTCTCCACACCCTTGAGAGTATAGTTCTGACGGCGTGCTGTCACGGCTCCCACATCGGGATCTGTCATCACGACGAGGTTGAATATGTCGCGCCACAGATGCTCCTCGCCCGAGCCGACATCATTGCCTGAATCCTTGAGGTACTTCTTGAATATGGCCGATTCGCGGAGTTTGTCGGCGAGGGGCGCCACAAGTCCTGCGTAAGGGAAAGGTTCGTGCGAGTATTTCGAGATGAGAGACTTTACGGTGTCGTCTAACATCAGACGCGAGATAAACCGCGTTGTGGCAAGCGGGGTGTCGCCGGGGCGACGTTCGACCGCGTTGGCCAGCCTTATCAGCAGCACAAGCATGTCAAGATATAGCGAATAGGCGAAACGCTTCTCCTTGGTCGGTGCCGTCGGATTGCTCTCGAGTGTGAACTGTTTTTCAACAAGTAGGAAGGAATACAGGATCTGTATTACCTTCATGCGAATCAATATGCGGTTTATCATAACTCTTTATGATCTTTGTCTCTGTTTTATCGCGCAAAGTTACACTATTCCCGCGACATGAGCAAATGAAGCTGATGAAACTTCCGAAATTATTGTCTCCGGCGCTGCCTTACCGCCTCGTACATCATTACTCCGGCCGCCACCGAAACGTTGAGCGAGCCGATGTTTCCGAGCATCGGTATTGCGGCGAGTTCGTCGCAGAGGCGCAGCACCTCGTCAGATATTCCGGTATCCTCGCTTCCCATTACAATAGCCACAGGCACCGTGTAGTCTATCTCCGTGTAGTCTTGCGCTCCCTTCTCTGTGGCACCAACCACTTTCACCCCGCTGTCGCGGAGCATACGGACAGCAGATACGAGATCACGCTCGCGGCAGACCGGCACATAAAACAGAGCACCGGCCGAAGTCTTGACAGCATCGGAGGTCACGGAGACACTGTTGCGCTCCGGTATCACTATGCCGTCTACACCGGAGCAGTCGGCAGTACGGCCAATGGCTCCGAAGTTGCGCGTATCGGTCAGTCCGTCAAGCACGATCAGAAAAGGGTTCGCACCCTCTTCATAAAGCGACGGGAGAAGATTCTCGAGTCTGTGATATGTGACAGGCGACACCATGGCCACCACCCCCTGATGGTTCTTCATCGTGATGCGGTTGAGCCTCTCGGCGGGGACACGCTGTGTCAGCACTCCATATTCCTTTATCTTTGCGAACAGTTCGCGGGCAAGATCACCGCCGAGATCCTTGCGAATGAGCACCTTGTCGATGCTTTTTCCGGACTCTATGGCCTCGATGACGGCTCTGATGCCGAATATATAATCTGATTTTTCCATTATTATTGGTTATTGAAGCTTTATGACAGGCTTCATTTTTTTAGCAGGGTTCTTGCTGCTTCGAGAGCAGCCTCCGACACTTCGCTTCCCGAAATCATGGCGGCGAGTTCACGGATCCGGTCTTCTACAGTAAGCGGCCTGACATGTGTGACAGTGCGGGTGTCGGCATCGGTCTTGTAAACCTTGAAATGCGCGTCACCTTTGGCGGCAACCTGCGGCAGGTGGGTTATGACTATCACCTGCATGTTTTCCGACACATCATGCATCATCTCGCCCATCTTGTCGGCAATTTCTCCGGATACTCCGGTGTCTACCTCGTCGAATATTATGGTCGGCAGGTTGATATGGCCTGCAAGAATCGACTTGAGGCTTAGCATCATCCGGGCAATCTCGCCGCCTGAAGCGATGTCGCCTATCGGGCGCGGCGTGCCGTTCTTGTTGAACGAGCAGAGGAACTCCACTTCGTCCTGTCCCGTGACGCAGAGCTTGCGCCCGCGCACATCGGCACTGAAACTGATGTTGGCGAGACCGAGCGGACGAGCCGTCTCGCAGAGACGACGGGAGAATTCGGCAGCGCAGCTGACGCGTGTCTGCGTAAGCTGGTCGGCCTTAGCCTTGAGTTCATGTCCGATGCGGCGCATCTCACGCTCCATTTCCGGGAGTTCACCGTCATCTCCCGCCACGTCGGCCACCTGACGCCTTATATCCTCGCGCATCGCCACAAGTTCGTCGGCCTCGCGGACTCTGAAACGCTTGACAAGTTCATAATAGAGATCCATACGCGCGGAGAGTTTCGCGAGAGCGGCCGGGTCGGTGTCGATCGCCGAGTTATAATCGTCGACAGTCTCATAAATGTCTTTGACTTCCACAAGAAGCTGGCGCAGACGTCCGACAATAGGATTGACGCTCTCTACCGCACTCTCCGGGCTCTCACCGAGAAGAGAGAAGTCTATGCGATCGGCAAGCGACACGGACTCGGCAAGCATCGACTGCGCTCCCCTGTCGCCGTCGCCGAGTAATGATGACAGCGCGTATAGGCGTTCCTTGATCTCGTCAGCGTCAGAGAGCATCTCGAAGCGGCGCTCGATCTCCTTGAGTTCTCCCGGCTTCGGATCGAGACGGTCAAGCTGTTCGAGCTGAAACCGGAGAAAACCGATATTTTCGGCAGACTTCGCAATCTCAGCCTTGCGCGAGTTTATGCGGCGTCTCAGTTCGACATAGTCATTGAAGAGACTTTCATATTCCTGCCGGATCTCGGCGTTTCCGGCCATCGAGTCAATGATGCGCAGACGTTCGGCAGGATCATTTATCTTCGCGTTGGCATGCTGTGAATGAATGTCGATCAGACGGGGCACTATCGCCGACAGGGTCTGGAGTGTGACCGACGTGTCATTGACAAACACTTTGGAGCGTCCGGAAGCAGTCAGCTCCCTGCGCACCGTGAGTTCTGAAACGCCGGTGGCGTCCTCAATCCAGTCAATACCCTTTTCGGCAAAGAGAGATCGAAGCTCGGGATCAACATCGGTGAAAAGAGCCTCCACAACCGACTTCGAGCCACCGTCGGAGATGACTTTCGTGTCGGCACGGCCCCCCATGACCAGCGACAGGGCGCCGAGCATAATGGACTTTCCCGCCCCTGTCTCGCCCGTGATTATCGTCAGGCCGGGACCGAATTCAAGATCAAGGTGCT
>CAMWRV010000087.1 GCA_947176745.1 uncultured Muribaculaceae bacterium | reverse complement strand
GCCCGGCGCAGCACATCGACATTCCTCAACGCCGGACGCGGCAACCCGAACTGGCTTCTCTCCTACCCCCGCAAGGCATACTTCACGCTCGGCGAGTTCGCCATGTCGGAAGCCGACCGCACGGCCTTTGACGAAAGCATAGGCATTGTGGCGTCGCCGACACAGGATGGCGTGGCGGAAAGATTTCTCGATTTCCTTTCTCAAAGAAAAGATGAGATCGGCGCGAAAGTGCTCAAGCACTTCTACACCCACATGACCGGAGACCTGGGGGCCGATCCCGACGACCTTGTCTTCGAGATGGTCGACGGCATACTCGGCGACCACTACCCCACTCCGCCGAGAATACTGAAGAATGTGGAGACCATAACCCGCGAATACCTGCGCCAGGCAATGGGAGGAGGAGACGACGACAGCGTCTACGACCTTTTCGCCACCGAGGGAAGCACTGCCGGAATGTGCTATGCCTTCGACTCGCTCAAGCAGAATTTCCTGATGGAGCCGGGCGACAAGATCGCGCTCTTCACTCCCTGCTTCACTCCCTATCTGGAGATTCCGCGACTTGCGGAGTTCGGTCTGGATGTGGTGACTGTCAGTGCCAACGCAGTTGAAAAAGATGGCTACCACGACTGGCAGTATCCGAAAGAGGAGATCGACAAGCTGCGCGATCCGTCGGTAAAGGCCGTATGCATCACCAACCCTTCGAACCCGCCCAGCGTGTGCTTCTCGAAAGAGGTGCTCGACATGCTTGTAGATGTGGTTAAGAACGACAATCCGCAGCTGATGATCATCACCGACGACGTGTACGGCACGTTTATCGACGGATTCCGCTCGCTGATGTATGTGTTACCCTACAACACGCTCTGCCTCTATTCGTTCTCGAAGTATTTCGGCGCGACAGGATGGCGAGTTGCCGCTATGGCACTGCGCAAAGACAAGAACGTGTTTGACGACCGACTGGCCGCCCTTCCGGCCGACAAGAAGGCCGCCCTGTCGAAACGCTACGAGAGCCTGACTCTCGACCCCGACAACCTGAAGTTTATCGACCGGCTCGTGGCCGACAGCCGCCTTGTCGGACTGAACCACACCGCCGGACTATCGACACCGCAGCAGGTGCAGATGGCGCTGTTCGCCGCCTTCGCATACCTACACCGCGACGAGCTGCAGCCCAAGCTTATCAATATGATCCACACGCGCCTCGACGACCTGTGGAGCACGACCGGCTTCCGTCTGCTGCCAGACCCCAACCGCGCCGGCTACTACAGCGAGATCGACCTCATGGTCTGGGCGAAGAAGATATATGGCGAAGACTTCGCCAGATATCTCGACAGCCACTACCAGCCGCTCGACTTCGTGATCCGAATGGCCGACGAGACGGCAGTCGTGCTGCTCAACGGCGATGGATTCGACGGGCCGAAATGGTCTGTGCGGGCTTCACTGGCCAACCTCGACTCTGCAGCCTACCGCAAGATCGGCACCGAGATCCGCAAGATACTCGACCAGTATCACGACGAGTTTGTAAACGCCACCAAATCGGAAGCATAAGACCCCATCACACAAAAAATGTCAATGCAGGAGTCTAATTTTATCCGAAGAAATTTGGCGGATTAAAATATAATAGATAATTTTGCGGCAAACAAACACCCGATGAGAACAGAATCGAGCATATTGTCACCGACTGCCATGCATGCCGCCACAGCGGAGATGCAGGGTATGATGATGTCAATGATGATGTGCAGCCGACGATGCCGGGTGTAAGTTAACCAACGCACATTTATCAACCAAACATACAGCCGGCTTCTTTTGAAGCCGGCTTCTTTTTTGAAATGACACGACACTTTCACCACGACCGCCCCTTCAGACTCGAATCAGGAGAGACACTCGACCGCCTTGAGATAGCCTACCACACCTACGGCAGAATCAACGCCGACCGTTCCAACGCCGTGTGGGTCTGCCACGCGCTGACAGCCGACAGCGATGTGGCCGGATGGTGGCCTCACACAGTAGAGGCAGGGCGTTTTCTTGACCCTGAGAGATGGTTTGTGGTGTGCGCCAACATAATAGGCTCGCACTACGGCACTACCGGACCGCTGTCGGAGAACCGGGCTACCGGAAAGCCCTACTACAATGATTTCCCGCTCGTCACGATACGCGACATGGCGCGTGCTCACTCGCTTCTGGCCGATCATCTCGGCCTCGGTCGCATAAATGCCCTTGTGGGCAGTTCGGTAGGCGGATTCCAGGCTCTGGAGTGGATAGCGGAGGAGCCGGACCGGTTCGACCGGCTGATACTGATCGCCACCGACGCCAAGGCGTCGCCCTGGACGATCGCCATCGACGAGACCCAGCGCATGGCCATACTGGCCGACAAGACATATGGCGAACCATCGCCCGATGCCGGAAGTGCCGGACTTGCAGCCGCCCGCGCCATCGGTCTTCTCTCCTACCGTGGAGGGAGCGGCTACAACGCCTCGCAGAAAGACCATGCCCGATATGCTCCGGGCGACGAACACCGCGCATGCACATATCAGCGGTATCAGGGAGAGAAACTGTGCCGGCGGTTCAACGCATACTCATATATGTCGATTCTGAATTCCTTTGACACCCACGACATCGGGCGCGGACGAGGCGGTGTGAAAGCAGCCCTGTCGCGTGTCAGAACCGACGCCATCGTCATAGGCATTTCGTCTGACATCATCTTCACTCCTGCCGAAATGAAAGAGCTTGCCTCGGTCATACCCGGAGCCTGCTACGAAGAGATCGACTCCGAATTCGGGCATGACGGATTTCTTGTCGAGCACGAGAGCCTCAACAATATACTTTATCCCTTTATGACTAAACCCCAATGAAACAGACAATAAAAATCGGACTGTTCGGATTCGGCACAGTCGGGACAAGCGTGTATCAGGTAATAGCCAAAGCAAAGAACGCGCATGCCGAGATAAGGCGCATTTGTGTGCGCGACATAGAAAAACCGCGGAATGCGATCCTGCCCGACGGAATACTGACAGACCGGCCCGACGACATATTCGACGACCCGACTATCAATCTGATCGTGGAAGTGGTAGACAATTCCGAGGCGTCATACAGCATCGTCACCGAGGCTCTGCGCCGCGGGATACCTGTCGTGTCTGGATCGAAGGCCATGATAGCGTCGCACCTGCCCGAGCTGATGGAACTTCAGGACCGCTACGGCACGGCACTGCTTTATGACGCGTCGTCGTGCGGCTCGATACCGGTCATCAGGAATCTCGAAGAATATTACGACAACGACCTTCTGCTTGAGGTGAAAGGGATACTCAACGGCTCTTCGAACTATATTCTCTCGCGAGTGTTCGACCACGGCGAAGACTACAATTCCGCGCTGCGCAAGGCGCAGGATCTCGGATTTGCCGAGAGCGACCCGACATTCGACATAAGCGGCATCGACTCGCTCTACAAACTGATAATCATCACCGTCCACGCCCTCGGGGTGTATGTAGCACCGGATCGGGTGCTTACCTACGGCATATCGACCATACATGACGACGACATACGCTACGCCCGCGAGAAGAGAGTGAAGATCAAGCTTGTGGCGCAGGTTGTCAAGGTGGGCGACTCGGAGTTCACGATGTTTGTCATGCCGGAGTTTGTAGACCGTTCGCGCTATATCTACAGTGTCGACAATGAATACAACGGAGTCGTGATCCGTGGCGAATGCTACGACCGCCAGTTCATGTTCGGCAAGGGAGCGGGGGGACTGCCGACGGCATCGTCGATACTCAGCGACGTGATGGCCCGACGACACGGCTACCGCTACGAATATAAGAAAACGGGCTATATCGACACGCCGGCCTACACGACCGATGTCACCCTGCGCATCTACGCGCGCTATGCAGGAACAGACATACACGCCATACTTCCTTTCGAAAAAGTCAGGGAACAGTACATCTCCGAACAGGGCAACTACATCATAGGCGACATCAGCCTCTCGGATCTGATTGCAAACCGACATCTTCTTGACGCTCCCGACGTGTTCATAGCCAACATCCCGCTGTTTTTCAGCGACCGCGACGACTGATCAGTCTCCCTCCGGTGCGGTATCCTCCGCGACACCTGAATCAGATCCTGGAGAGGCGCCGGAGCGGGCCATACGCTGGAACTCCGACGGACTGAGTCCGGTGATGCGTTTGAAAGTCTTCGAGAAAGTGGAGCGGGAGCGGAATCCGAGTTCCGCGACAATGGCCTCGATGGTCAGGTG
>CAMWRV010000086.1 GCA_947176745.1 uncultured Muribaculaceae bacterium | reverse complement strand
TTGACCTTTTGGTTCAGTCGCATAGCCCGCTATGCTCCTTCACCTGCAAGGTCAATCTGACCGAAATCTGCGAACCCTGCATTAACATTTTTTGTGGGATGGGGTCTAACTTTTTTAATTCAATTTTCTCGAAAATTTGGTATTCAGAAAAAAACTGTTTATCTTTGAGGCGATTTAAAATCATAGTGAATCGAATATCTCGGTTTCGTGCTTTTTTTGACCATCATGAACGATGTCTCGTATCCGCGTGACAATCATTATTAAAAGTTTCACATATGAAAAAAATTTTACTTGCCTCACTTGTAGCCTTAGGCATCTCCGGTGCATATGGCGCAGGTTACAACTGCTTGAAAGTAGGTCTTGCAGATGGCAGTCAGGTCGACATCCGCATGTCAGACGATCTTCGTGTCAAATTCACAGAGTCACAACTTGTGGCCGTCGGTACGGATACCGATGTGGCTGTTGACAGAGACAACATTCTGTATTTCAATCACGGCAACAAGGACTGGAACTCGGTCAACGAAGTTTCATCAGATTCCGCTCCCAGTTTCGATGGCGACTCGATGCTGTTCGACTCACTCCCCGACGGGTCGGTGATCGCGGTGTTCGACATGGCCGGCGCCACAGTGATGAGCCAGACGGCCTCCGGAAGCCATGAGCTGCGCCTCGGTTCGCTTCCGTCGGGAGTCTATGTAGTGAGAGTCAACAATATGTCTTACAAAGTAACAGTCAGATAAGCCCATGAACAAGACCGCGATAAGCTGCCTGCTCGCAGCAACTGCCGCCGGAATGCTCTGGGCGGCCTCCGATAAGATCTACATCATAGAAGACGGATACATCACCAAGCGTATCGATGTCGACGAGATCGAGTCGATCTACTATTCGAAAGACACCGACGGTGACAAATACCACAACATGGAAGTCAATTTCAAGAACGGAACCATGAAGACGTTCCCCCTTGTTTCTGCCGAGACCATGAGCTGGTACAAGTCGCTGCCAGACTGTCCGGTGACCATAGACATCATGCCGCGTTACGAGAGCGCGCAGCTCACAGTCACGTCGTCGGAACCGGGAGTGTATTACCGCATATCGGGCATGCCCGAGAAATATCTTGTGCAGGCCGGCATCGACGAGAGCATATGGGCCGAGACGCTTATGGATTCCGACATAGAATATATCTATTCCGTCGCAGAAGGTTACGGTGTGCCCCTGTCTTATTTCAAGCCGGAGACTATCTTCGAGACAGGCGATCAGGTGCGCGACTGGTTCCCCAGTGTGATTATCCACGACAATACCCCGATCGCGATGGTGGTCTATACCGCGCGTCTTGAAGGTGACGAGGTTGTGCCGACTTCCGAGCCTACACTGATGCGATTCACCACCCGTATACTCGAGATCGAAGATATCGATTTCGACATAAGCGCAGATCTGACCTCCAACACCATGGTTGTCAAGGGCGATGCACCCGAAGGCTGGGAAGGGTCGTTCTATGTCACTGCCTTCCCCGAGGAACAAGTGCTTTCTGAAAGCCTCGAATCTCTTGTGCTCAACACGGTGTCGCGTCTCGAGAGCCTGGTTTACAATTACGGGTATCCATGGGACGAGGTGACCCACATCGGCCACGGAGAATCCACGCTTTCAAATCTTCTTATGGGAGATGTGTATTATGCAGTGGCATTCGGTCTTGACTACGGCATTGTCACCACCACGATCAAATCGAAGAAATTCACTATTCCCGCGCCGGTCGCCACCGATGACTGCACGTTTGCAGTTGATGCGGTGCAGAAGTCTCCGGCTGAATTCATTCTGAACGTCACACCTTCGAATGCAGATACGCGTTATGCGGGTCTGCTTGTAGAGACTTCCAGATTTAATGATACATACACACCGGAGATGGCAGTCGCGAGTGACATCAAATACCGCAACTACACACATACGATTGACTGGACTGATTCTGACAAAGTGTTCAGCGGCTCAGCGGCTCTCAGCACACAGGCGAGCCTTCTTGATGGAAAGTATCTCAATGTCGGCACGGAGTACAGTGTCCTGATATTCGGTGTCGACGGCATCGGAACCCGCACCACCGATATCGAGCGCGTCGACATAACCCCGCAGAGCACGCAGGGTTCGTCGTTGACATTCGATGTCTCGTTCGGAGAATTCGAAGTCGCGGGGTCATATCATTATCTCACAGTCAATGTCTCTCCGTCTGATCCCGATGCAAAATATGTGTTCGACTACCTCAAGGCCGACAATAATTATGTCGACCTGTCGCAGACAGACGAACAGTTCATATCCCGCTACGTCAACGTGCAGGGGACATGGCTTGAACTCCAGTCGGGGGATCTCAGCAGGAAAATTTCAATCGGTCCGACATGGGATTCTTCTGTAGGCGCAAATGTCTACAAGGATTATATTCTCTTCATATTCGGATATGACGGGGAGGCCACGACTCCGCTTTACGCATATCGGATCAATTCAGAGACCGGCGAGGCTGTGCAGGTGCGTGGTCCCGAAGACAATGCCCTCTCGTTCACAGTCACACCGGGCGATATCGACGCATCAAGTTCGTGGACGCATTATCTTCCGGTGACGGTTACTCCCTCCGACCCGGAGGCAAGATATGTTTTCGAGTATCTGCCGGAAGCTAACTGGGCGATAGACCATTCAAAGACCGACGAGGAATTCATCAGCAATTACGTTGCAGTCCAGGGTTCGTATCTGGATCTGTATACCGGGGAGTACACAAGAACAATGTCAATGCGTTCGGACTGGGATTCCAGTTTCGGTGCTTATCTCTTCAAACCCTATATCCTCTTTGTGTTCGGATATGACGGAGAGGCGACGTCGCCGCTCTACATGTATCGCGTCGACAGCGAGACCGGCAGCATGGAGCAGCTCCGCGGGCCGGGTGTCGAATGATGAAGAAAGTCATCAGTTGGCAATTGCCATTATAATATGATTAAACGACCCGCTTCTCGTCAGGAGAAGCGGGTCGTTCCGTATCATGTCTGTTTTGTCAGACAACAACGTTCACAATGCGACCCGGAACTACGATTACTTTCTTCGGTTCCTTGCCGGCGAGCCATTTGGCCGCGTTGTCATCTGAGAGGGCGATCTTCTCCACTTCCTCTTTCGATGCTCCGGCGGGAGCCTCGACCATATAGCGGGTCTTGCCGTTGAACGACACCGGATACTTCACCGTGTCTTCCGCAAGCGCCGATTCGTCATAAGCCGGCCAGGGAGCGTCGACAACGCTGTCCGTGTTGCCCAGACGGTGCCAGAACTCCTCTGCCATGTGCGGCGCGAACGGCGCGATGACTCGGGTCATGAGCTCCATCGCCCCGCGGTTGGTGCTCTTTAGAGCCGAAAGCTCGTTGACGGCGATCATGAACGCCGACACGGAGGTGTTGAACGAGAAGTTCTCAATATCCTGCGTCACCTTCTTGATGAGCTTGTTGACAGCCTTCTTCTCCTCTTTTGTCATTTCGGCGTTGCCGGTCAGATCAGCCTTGTCGAAAAGTCCCCAGAGTTTCCTGAGGAAGCGGTTCACACCGTCAATGCCGTTGGTATCCCACGGCTTCGACTGCTCCACCGGTCCGAGGAACATCTCGTAAAGTCGCAGAGTGTCCGCACCGTAGCGATCCACTATATCGTCGGGATTGACGACGTTGAACATCGACTTCGACATTTTCTCCACGGCATGGCCGCAGATATACCTGCCCTCTTCAAGTATGAACTCTGCATCGGCGAACTCCGGACGCCACGCCCTGAACCGGTCGGTGTCGAGCACATCGTTCTGCACCATCGATATGTCTACACGTATCGGCGTTGTGTCATGCTCCTTGCGCAGACCGTGGCTTACGAATGTGTTGGTGTTCTTGATTCTGTAGACGAAACTGCTGCGTCCCTGGATCATGCCCTGGTTAACAAGCTTTCTGAATGGCTCCTGCTCCGCCACCGCCCCGATATCATAAAGGAACTTGTTCCAGAATCGGGAATAGATCAGATGGCCCGTGGCATGTTCGGCGCCGCCCACATAGAGGTCGACACTGCGCCAGTATTCATTGGCCTTCTTTCCTACAAGAGCCGAATCATTGTGCGGATCCATATAGCGGAGATAATATGCCGACGAACCTGCGAAGCCGGGCATCGTGCATACCTCCACGGGGTATCCATCCGCCGTTGTCCATCCCTCGGCGCGGGCCAGCGGGGGCTGGCCGTCCTCGGTCGGCAGATAGCTCGACACGGCGGGAAGCCGCAGCGGCAGATCCTTCTCATCCATCAGATAGGCTGTGCCCTCCTTGTAATATACGGGGAACGGCTCGCCCCAGTAACGCTGGCGCGAGAAGATGGCGTCGCGCAGACGGTAGTTGGTCTTCACCTTGCCCAGACCTGTCTCCTCGATATACTTCTTTGTCTTCGCAATGGCATCCTTCACCTCAAGACCGTTGAGATCGAGACCGGGACCTTTGGAATTGAT
>CAMWRV010000085.1 GCA_947176745.1 uncultured Muribaculaceae bacterium | reverse complement strand
GCAGGGGCGGCGTATTTTCGAGGAAATTCCGCAAGTTGAAGAGGGAGTGTAGCGGGCTACACGACCGATGAGACTTGGCGGAATTTACCGAAAAGACGCCGGGCAGGGGTAACTTGAATAAATTTTAGTTAAAATAACTATAAAGATGAACACTACTCCGGCTAATCATGTTGGTGCATCATCGCAGCTTCCGGCCATCTTTGACCTTTTGGTTCAGTCGCATAGCCCGCTATGCTCCTTCACCTGCAAGGTCAAATCTGACCGAAATCTGCGACCCCTGCATTAACATTTTTTGTGGGATGGGGTCTTATTATTGCTTTGTTATGAATCGGATCAGGATTGCGGCAATTCTCACAGCCGCGCTCATATGTGTGATTCCCTCTTTTTCACGTAATCAGGAATCAGATGTTCCGGACAGCGTGTTTCCGGACAGTCTGACTGTTTCGGAAGATCCGGTATCCACGCTTGCCGATACTGTATGTGATCACACTTACAGCGAATCTTCGCGTCCACGTGTCGGACTCGTGCTGAGCGGTGGCGGAGCGAAAGGGATAGCCCATGTCGGCGTCATAAAGGCTCTTGAAGACAACGGCATTCCGATTGACTGTGTGACAGGCACGTCGATGGGAGCCATTGTCGGCAGTCTCTATTCCTGCGGATGGTCTCCGGAAAAAATGCTTGATTTCTTCACTGCTCCCGATTTTCTTGACTGGGCCACAGGAACAATCAACAAGAAAAACATTTACTATTATTATGAACAGCCTCCGACACCGAAGTGGGTGGAGGTCAATGTGAATTTCCGCAAGAAGGAGTCTCTGCCAAATCAGATCATACCCACAAGCCTTGTTAGTCCGTTGCCGATGAACATCGAGTTCCTGCGGCTGTACGGACCTTATACTGAGCAGTGCGGAGAAAACTTTGACAATCTCTTTGTGCCGTTCAGATGCGTTGCGTCAGATGTATATCACAAGCACAAGGTGGTCTTCGGCAATGGTTCTCTGGGTGAATCCGTAAGGGCTTCGATGAGTTTTCCGCTTGTTTTCCGTCCTATAGAGATTAACGGAGTTCTTATGTACGACGGAGGAATATATGACAACTTTCCCGTCAATGTGATGGAGGAGGATTTCAATCCTGATTTTATCATCGGTGTATCGGTGTCGGGAGCGGACTCAAAACCTGTGCGCGGCGACATGTACAGTCAGCTGGAAGACATGATAATCCAGAACAATGATTATTCTCTCCCCTCGAAAGAGGGAGTGAAGATACAGGTGCCTGTGCTCGATTTCGGTGTCCTGCAGTTTGAGAAAGCCCGCACGATATACGATATAGGCTACAATACAGGGCTTTCGATGGTCGATTCGATCAAAATGCGTCTTGATGTGCGGACGCCTCTGTCAGAAGTGAATGCGCGTCGTGCACGCTTTGCCGCCGACACTCCGGAACTGGAATTCGATTCAGTCAGGACCGAAGGGGTCGAGGGTAGCCAGGCGCAATATCTGAAATATCTGTTCACTCACGACCGTCCGGGAAAGATCGGGATGGATCAGGTCACATCTGCCTATTACCGCGCAGTGACCGACGGTTCGCTGAGCAATCTCGTTCCCGAGGCGGTTCTTGGCCCGGACGGCCGCAATACATTGCTTCTAAAGGCGACCCCACGTCGTCCGTGGACTCTCTCGGTCGGCGGCTTCGTGACTACCTCTACCAACTCAATGCTCTATTTCTCTGCCGGATACCATACGCTTGGCAACAACTCGCTCGACATTTCGGCGAGCGCGTGGGTCGGGCAGGCATATCTGGCCGGAATGGCTGATGCCAAGTTTTCGCTCCTGACTGATATTCCCTCTTATTTTCAGGTGACAGGAGTGTTGAGCAAGCAGAAATATTATGAAAATGAGGTTCTGTTTTTCAAGCAGTCGAGTCCGATGTTCACTACAGAGGTTGACAATTATCTGCGTGGCGGATATGTCTGGGCGATCGGCCGGAGAATGAAGGGCTACGCGAGCATTGCCGGAGGATATATGTCGGATTCCTATTACTCTCCAGAAGCGATCGATGACCGTGGACACCGAGACCAGATACAATACAGGGTGGGAGTGGTGCGAGTTGGTGTGGAGTCCAACAGCCTCGACAACCAGATGTATCCCTCGGCTGGCTCGAAGTGGTTTGCCGATATTGATCTCAGCTGGCAGTCATCGCGGTTCTGTCCGTCTGAAAACAAGCGCGATGGCGGAGGATGGAAATCTCGTCCGGTCGCAGCGCTTGAGGCGCAGTGGCAACGCTACTTCCCCATAGGGCGCAAGTGGGCTGTCGGAGCATACGCCGCCGGTCGAGCCGCGCTCCAGAGACTTGACCAGAATTATACCAATGTCCTGGTCCACGCTCCGGCCTTCGCCCCGACACCCTCGACGCAAAACTACTTCAATATCGCGTTCAGATCTGACAATTATGTTGCAGCCGGGGTGATTCCGATGTGGAAACCGTTGAAACGAATGCAGGTCAGAGGTGATTTTTATCTCTATATGCCGTTGCGGGGGCTCGTTGATACCGGACGTATGAACGTGGCACGCTATGAGGGCTGGCTCAATCATCCGGAGTTCCTCGGAGAACTGGCCGTGATTTATAATTTTCCCTTCGCAAGTCTTTCGTTCTATGGGAATTATCTCTCCTCTCCCGCGCGCAACTGGAATTTCGGAATCTCATTCGGGCTACTTTTCAGGGCACCGAAACTATTGCGTCATTGAATGCGTCGGACGTCCACACCGTTGAGTCTGCCAGAACAAGCATCACGGCCATATCGTTTTCCTTAGCGATCCGCTCGGCTTCAACCGAGCCCATTGCCATCATTGAAGTGGCGAGGGCGTCGGCCTCCATGGCGGTAGAGGCTATCACGCTTGCGCTAAGAACATTCGTCCGCGCCGGACGTCCGGTCCTGGCCGAGATCGTATGCCCGTATATGCCTGAGGCATCGCGGTGAAAGTTGCGGTAATTGCCCGAGGTGGCGAGTCCTTTATTCGTCAGTTCCACGATGCACTGCGATTCATGTATCACCGAGTCCGACACTACCGGACGATCTACCGATATCCGCCAATTCCCTCCCGACGGTGACTTGCCGGAGCAGTATATCTCGCCTCCTATCTCGACAAGATAGTCAGTCACACCGTTGCGGGCAAGCATTTCGCCCACCTTGTCGCAGCCGAATCCTTTGGCTATGGCCGAATAGTTGAATTCAATCCTTCGGTCTCCTTTTATGAGCGTTTTCCCTGAGAGGTGAGTCTTTGTCAGACCAGTAATCCCGAGAAGAGAGTCTATTCGTAGCGTGTCGCGTGTGGCAGAATGTCCTTTGCCGAATCCCCATGCCGTGATAAGTGGTCCGAGAGTCGGATCGAACGCGCCCCCGGAGATGCGGTTGATCTTGCACGACATCTCGTAGACGCGTGCGTAATTGTCGTCTATCTCGACCGAGTCCGACAAATTGACCCTGCTTGCCAGCGATCCCGGGTCGAACACGTTGAGCGATCCTCCCACTTCTCTGAAAACTGCGACAATACTGTCGGTCAGGTCGCTGTCAGACCTGTAGGTGATATGATAAGAGGTGTGCCACACCATTCCCTCGTCATGGCGGTATCCCTCTTTACTACAGGAGGAAAGGAGGATGATAGATGCGAACACGGCAGCGGCGGTTTGGGTGAAATTCATATGTTTGGCTTTGTTGGAGTTCTGTGGCGAAAACTGCGATTCTGCGCCACAAGACAGTAAATTAGATAAAATCTGCTTGATTATTTTGTAAAAATAAGAATAATAGTTAAATTTACGAAACGAAAAAACAAAAATATAATCCAACTAATTTAGATAAGTAAGGGTTCAGATTGTATAAGAGATTTACTTTCACTTTCTTTGTCTAAATTTGAACACTTATTTAAACTTATGCACCATGATGAAAGAATCGTTTTTATTTCTTGCCGACGGGTTTGAAGAGGTAGAGGCTCTTACTGCCGTCGATGTGTTGCGTCGGGCCGGTATGCCTGTCAAGACCGTTTCCATAACTTCGTCGCAGCTTGTGACCGGCGCGCATGGCATCACTGTCAAGGCAGATGTGCTCTACGACACCACTCATTTCACTGATCCTGCATGGCTGATTCTGCCCGGCGGTCTGCCGGGAGCCGATAATCTTCACGACTTCGCGCCGCTGGTCGGTCTGCTCAGACGTCAGGCTGAGTCGGAGAACGGACGCATTGCGGCGATATGCGCCGCTCCTGCTGTCGTGCTTGGAGAAGAAGGTATGCTCAAAGGCCGCAAGGCCACATGTTATCCCGGATTTGAAGACCGTTTGCGCGGAGCCGAGTATGTCGATACCCGTGTCGTGTGCGACGGCAAATTCGTGCTCGGCAACGGTCCTGCGTCTGCTCTGAAATGGGCTCTTGCCATAGTTGCTCAGGAACTCGGGGAGGAGAAGATGTTCAATATCGCCAACCAGATGCTTTTCTATCCGAAGAGCACGGAGAATCCCGACAACATTTTCGGTTAGTGAGAATTTCGTGACATCGGACCGATCGGTTTTTCCGATAAGACCCCATCCCACAAAAAATGATAAAGCAGGGGCGGTGTCTTTTCGAGGAAATTGCGCAAGTTGAAGAGGGAGTGTAGCGGGCTACACGACC
>CAMWRV010000084.1 GCA_947176745.1 uncultured Muribaculaceae bacterium | reverse complement strand
GTTGTCGACACCGACTGGCAGGATGAGATCTACCGCACCGCATGGACCAACAATCTCACCGCGACAGTCGCAAACAACGGCGACAAGGGTTCGGTGCTCTTCTCTCTCAACATGATCGACCAGCAGGGCAACCTCCGCACTTCGAAGTACCGCCGCTTCTCGGGCCGCGTCAACTCGGTCTATAATTTCAACAAGTACATCACTGTCGGCGAGAACCTCCTTGTGGCCCAGTGGACCAACCAGGGCGCCGAGGTCTATGGCGCGCGAGGCATACCGATGCTCGCGGTCCAGGCTCTTCCCGCCATCCCCGTCAAGGGTCTCGACGGCAGCTGGTCAGTTCCCTTCCAGCTTATCGCCAACGACAAGCAGAACCCCATGCAGATGCTCAGCAACGCCGCCGACAACGACCATCAGTCATGGCGTATCCTCGGCAACGCCTTCCTTCAGGTGATGCCCGTAGACGGTCTCACCATCAAGACCAACATCGGCATCGAGCACTCGCAGTATATGAACACCAATCTCAACCGCCGCGAGTATGAGTCGCTGACAAACTCAGTCTTCAGCGAGTATGTGCAGGGCGACACATGGACCTGGACCAACACCGCCAACTATGTGAAGACTTTCGCCGACAAGCACCATCTCAACGCCCTGATCGGTACGGAGGCGATTTCGTATAACAGCCGTTTCGTCAATGCCGAGCGTCAGAACTATATGTTCGAGGATTCCGACTTCATGCAGGTGGGTGCCGGCTCGACAATCTACGGCGCAGGCGGTGGCCGCGACGCATGGAGCGTATTCTCGCTCTTCGCAAAGGCCGACTATAACTTCGACGACCGCTACCTCGTGTCGGCAACCATACGCCGCGACGAGAACTCCCGCTTCTCCAAGAAGAACCGCGCCGGCATATTCCCCGCTGCTTCCGCCGCATGGCGTCCGAGCGCAGAGCCTTTCTGGCCCGCCAACGACGCTGTGACCGACCTCAAGATCCGCTACAGCTGGGGTATGAACGGTAACGCCCAGATCGGCCAGCTCTATCCCACTTATTCCACCTACCGCTACGACAACGGCAACGGCGCATACGACATAACTGGCTCAAACTCGCTCACGACTCCGGGCATCATCCTCGCCGCTTCCGGAAATCCCGACCTGAAGTGGGAGACCACCACCCAGCACAACATCGGTCTCGACGTGCTCTTCCTCAACGGTACGCTCAACCTCACCGCCGACTATTACATCAAGAAGACCACCGACATGCTCACGCTTCCCCCGGCTCTCGACGTGGCCGGCGAGAACGCCTCCATATGGGTCAACACCGGCGAGATGAAGAATACCGGCTGGGAACTGTCGCTCGGCTACAACAGCCCCTCTTACGGCGACTTCTCATGGAACGGCTCGGTCAACGTGGCCCAGTACCGCAACGAGCTCGTGCGTCTCAACTCGCGTCAGGAGTTCATCGGCGGTGACTGCCGACTCATCCCCGGCCAGCCCATGGGCGTCTACTACGGCTATGTATGCGACGGCATATTCCAGAACGATGTCGAGGTGGCCAACCACGCAGTGCAGCATGGCGCCGCTCCGGGCCGTCTGAAATACCGCGACCTCGACGGCGACGGTCAGATCACTGACAACGACCGCTGCATAATCGGCGATCCCAACCCCGCGCTCTCGATGGGTCTCAACCTCGCTTTCAAGTACAAGGCTTTCACGCTCGACATGTTCTTCTCAGGTGATTTCAACTTCGACATCATCAACACAATGAAGGCGCAGCTCACTTCGATGAACAGCGGTACGCTCGCCACCAACCGCGGCAAGGAGATTCTCAACGCATGGACTCCGACCAACACCAATACCGACATTCCGGCTCTCTCGCTGACCGACGACAACAACGAGGCTCGCTTCTCAAGCTATCTCGTCGAGAACGGTTCGTTCCTCAAGATGAAGTATATCAAGCTCTCCTACATGCTTCCCGAGAAGGTGGCAAGGGCTATCGGCGGCCGCAGCATCGACGTCTACGGTCAGGTGGAGAACGTGTTCACCATCACCGGCTTCTCCGGTCTCGATCCCGAACTTCTCCCCGGCACGTACGGCGGCCGCTGGAACGACGGCGGATGGGTGCGCCCCCGCACTTTCACTCTCGGCGTAAACCTCGCATTCTAATCTGAAAAATTCACTCGCAATGAAAAGCTACAGAAAATATATAAGCAATGCCGCTTTCGCGGCTATGGCCACGGCTCTATGCATCGGCTCCGCTTCTTGCGACAGCATGCTCGACACCAAGCCGACCGGCGTCTTCTCGGCCGACCAGATGGGCGACGACGAGGCGACCGACCTCCTCACTGCCGCTTACGCTACTCTGATGTGCCACTATTTCGGCAACAACGAGTCGTTTGCGGGCCCGATCAACAACTGGGTGATCGACCTCCGCTCCGACGATGCACTCAAGGGGGGCGACAACGTCACCATGGAGGGTTACATGCACCAGCTTGAGATCGGAAACGTGGAGTCGAACTCCGATATCCTCAACTTCAAGTGGCGCAACAATTACTTCTCGATCTCGCGCTGCAACACCGCCATCAAGGCGCTCCTCGCCGCCGAAATCGAGCCGGTTCTCAAGGCTGCCATGATCGGCGAGATGAAGACGCTGCGTGCCTACTATTATTTCGACATGTACCGCCTCTTCCAGAAATTCCCCTATTTCGACGAGACGGTGGCAGACCCCTCGCAGTGCCGCGCCGACGAGTATACCCGCGACCAGATTCTCGGATTCATCCGTCAGGATCTCCGCGATTCATACGAGGTGATGCTTGAGGATGTGCCTCAGGCCGGACGCTTCAACAAATATGTGGCCGCTGCCGTGCTCGCGCGTGTCGATCTCTTCTGCTCCGATTTCGAGGAGGCGGAGAAGTATGCCGGCTATGTGATCGGATCGGGCAAGTATGAGCTTTATCCCAACTTCCTCGACATGTCGAAGCCTGAGTTCAACAATACCTATGAGTCTGTCATGGCGGTGCAGTTCTCTTCTGCCAACTCCGGTTCGCAGTATAACTACTGCAACTGTCTCAACCTTACCTACAACTTCAAGGATGACTCACGCACATCGACCTATTACGGCAACGGCGACGACTTCTATCTCGGATCGCAGGATCTGATCAACGCCTTCGCCACCGACGAGATGGGTCTTCCCTGGCTCGACGGCTCGGTGCATCAGGTGGGCAACACTGTATCGGAGGCCGACACAGACTATCAGGGCAATGTCGACCCGCGTCTCGACTTCACTTTCGGCCGCATCGGAATGCCCTGGCGTGGTCTTGAGTACACGGTCAACTGGACTCGCAACATCGCGCTCTACGGCCAGTATTCCTGCAAGAAGGCATACACTTCGCCCGACAGCCCGTTCTGCGAGACCGGCATCGTGCCCTGGGGTGCGTCGTCGCTCAACTATATCATCATCCGCTATGCCGACGTGCTCCTCATGAAGGCCGAGGCTCTCATCGAGCAGAACAAGGATCTCGACCAGGCCCGCTCGCTCATCAACCAGGTGCGCGCCAAGGCTGCCCGTTCGGTCGATCCGACATACACTCCGGTCGACTGCAACCCGATGAAGGCGAACTATGCCGTAGGCCAGTATCCCGCTTCGGGATGGACGCAGGAGTATGCCCGCAAGGCCGTCAGACATGAGCGCCGCATCGAGCTCGCCATGGAGGGTCTCCGCTGGTTCGACCTGCTCCGCTGGGGCAATGTTATCGACACCGTGACCAAGTATTATCAGTATGAGTCGCAGTTCCAGCCCTATTATTCGGGTGCCTCTCTGAGCGAGGCCGACCTCTACTTCCCCGTGCCGCTCAACCAGCTCGACAACGCGGGTGATCTTTACAAATAAACGTTAACTTATCTCACTACCCAAGAAATGAAAACCAGTTTCAGATATATGATCGGGGCTGCCGTGACGCTTGTCGCCTCTCTCGCTTCCTGCTCCGATTTCGAGCCTACGGGCTATGAGGCCGTTCCCGACCTGCCTGTCGTGTCGGGTATGGACGCCGAGGTTATTGGCCGCGATGTGCATGTCTCGTGGACTCTCCCCGCAGCCGACGGCATAACCGATGTCCTTTTCATCCGCGACGCGCAGACTTCATCGCCGGTAAGTCTCGGCCCTTCGGCCACTTCTTATGTCATCAAGGGCCAGCCGATGGGCGTCGAGGGAATCTACACTGTCAAGGTCTGCTATGACGACCGCTATGTGTCGCAGGGTGTGTCGGCCACTGCCGTCATCCCCGTCGAGGAACTCCCCGGAGTCTCCTCTCTCACCTCTTCGACTTCAGGACGCAAGGTGACTCTCTCATGGACCAATCCCGCCGGCGCCGGTGTGACCGGTGTCCGCATCGTGACCAACGGCGACGAGGCGGCTGCCATAAACCTCCCCGCCGGTACGACGGAATACACTCTCAAGGCTCAGCCGATGGATACGGATCTCTCTTACGACGTGCAGGCCATGTATGACGATTATTATCCCTCGGTCTCTTCTGTCGTGAAAGTCAGAATCCCCTATATCACTCCGAAGATGGGCTACCTGATGACTGCTCCCTCTGTGGCCGAGCTTCCCGACGACGACGAGCGCGCTGCGGCTGCATGGTTCGTGCAGCAGGAAAACGCCGAGCTGATCTGGCCCGACGCTCTCGCATCGCTCGATCCCGATATCTATTCGGTGCTCTGGATCGCTATCGACCGCGTGGGTCTGCCTCTCGGCTGGGAGAATCTCCCCTCGCAGGTATCATCTCCCGAGGCTATCGCGGCTCTCCGCGAGTATTCGGCCAACGGCGGCAGTCTCTATCTCTCCAACATGGCCACCCAGCTCACCGTGCCTCTCGGTTTCGTGCCCGACAACATGGCGCCGACCGTATTCGGCAATGGCGAAGGGGGCAGCGGCGACGACGTGTGGGTGATAAACCCCTTCCTCGGTGTCGATTTCAAGGAGGGCTCGGATCAGGGTTATTACGACCGCTCTGCCCACGCGATTTTCAACGGCATTCAGCTTGAGGATCCCAACGGCTACGGCTATCTCAACATCCCCCTTATCGGACCCGGTCAGCGCGAAGACCACAACTGTCTCTGGGATTGCAACATCTATGGCCGCGGCCAGTATCCCGACGTGATCGCCAACTTCGAGGCCGTGACGGGTTCGCTCGTGCTCGCCACATGGGGACACGTGCGCGACCACTGTGTGGCCGGTCTCGTGGAGTTCTTCGCCACTCCGGTTCACGGACGCTGTGTGGCCAACGGTTTCGCGGCTTACGAATGGAACCAGAATTCGGGCGCGAACCCCTATCAGGC
>CAMWRV010000083.1 GCA_947176745.1 uncultured Muribaculaceae bacterium | reverse complement strand
AGAATCCGAAGGTTCGTCCATAAGGAGTATGCTGTCGCCTGTCTCGGCATAAAGCGCCGGAAGCATGGCATTCTCTTTTCTCAATGCGACGATACGCGCCGGTGCTGTGTAGTAAGCTGAGTCGGCTGCCAGAGCGTAGTCTGTGTCGGGATTGAATATGTGGAGACTCGCCATTCTCTCGATTACTTAAAAACAAAAGCCGCAGAATCAGGTTTCCGCGGCATATCTGTCATTGAGTCCGGGGAATCCTCGGAACATCAGTTGTCGAGCTGATCTCTTTCTTTGAGAGGATTGGAGAAATAGAGCTTGTGCTCCAGATACTCCTGTGTCGCAATCAGAGTGGGCTTCGGGAGTTTCTCATAGAATCTCGAGATCTCTATCTGCTCCCTGTTTTCAGACACTTCTTCCAGATTGTCGGTCGATGCGAACTCCTGAAGTTTCTTCTCAAGCTCCTTTTTAAGTTCCGAAGAAATCTGGTTGGCTCTCTTGCCGATGATGCATACGGTCTCATATACGTTGCCCGTCTGATCTGCCATGGCGATCATGTCGCGGGTCACAGTGTTGAGCGGCGCATTGGTCTTCTTATAATCCATAAGTTCTATTATGATTTATGTGGTTTTGCTAATTTGTAACGTTTCAGCAGACGGTTTCTTTTATCTTGAGGTGTGTTTTTCCGCGATGCGGAAGATTGTCTTTGCCTCTTTGAGATGTTTTGATTCGGGATAGTTGTTGACAAACGAGAAATATTCATCGACAACATCGGAATATCTTTCTCCCATCTTTTCGGAGACGCTGTTTTTAGCCTGCTGGTATTTTGACTTGAGGATAAGAAATTCGAATTCCTCGCGATATTTCGAATATGGATAATCCTTGAGCGCGTTCTGTGCCACTATGACGGCCGACTCATAGTTGTTGCCCATGAAGTTGCCGAGGTTATAGTAGAGTTGCGCGTTCTGGAGTTCCTTGAGGGTGAGTTTGTCCTGCATCTCGAAAATGGCCTGCTGGGCTTCAGGTACTTTCTCGCTCTTAGGGTAGCGTTCGAGAAAATTCTGCAGTTCCTCGATAGCCTTTACCGTATAAGTCTGGTCAAGCTGCGGATCAGGTGAGTCAAGATAAAAGCCATAGCCGGAGTAATAATGCGAGAGTTCGGCATACTTGCCTTTCGGATATCGCTGGTAGTATGTCTTGAAAAACACATTTGCGTTGGTATAGTCCTGATTCTCGTAATAAGACATGGCGAGAAGAAAGAGAGCCTCCTCTCCCTTGGCAGTGCCTCGGAGGGGAGTGTAGATGTCATTGAGCACAGTGGAGGCCTGCACATATTTCTTCTCCTCGTATGCACGCTTGGCGTAATCGAACTTGTAGTCCACGTCACGGCTCTTCATGACCTTGGTGTATTCAGAACATGAAGCAAGCATGCCCAACAAGGGTAGCAATAACAATAATTTGCGCATAGATTGGGTCTTATGTGTCATGACAGGCATAAACCTTGATCCTGTCTGAAATGCAAAGTTAGCAAAAAATATCGGAAATGCCTCTAAATCTCGCCAAAAATTGTTAACTTTGAGTTTTAAAACCGGAATTACAGTGAAAAGTAATCAGACCGACCATTCATATAGCTGGGGCAGCAAGTTTATCGACCGCCATCCGGTGATGGCCAATTTCGTGATAATCGTGATAATCGCGGCTCTGGGAATATATGCCGCCTATCTCGCCACCGCTCTTTTTACAAAGCATGGCCGCAGCGTCCAGGTGCCGGGAGTGGAGAATCTCTCGTATACGGAAGCGATTGCAAGACTTCACAGCAGAGGTCTTAAGGTCGATATCCGCGACTCTCTGTACAGGGATGATGTCAGGCCCGGATTTGTAATCGAGCAGTTCCCCAAGTCGAACTCCATGGTCAAGCCGGGACGCAAGATCTTTCTCTACATAAATGCCGTGCATCCCAAGGAGGTTATTCTTGACGATGACAATCATCCCAACGAACTTGCGCTTAAGGGTGTGTCTGAAAGAACCGCACTTGCAAAATTCGAGGAACTTGGTTTCCGGAATGTCAGAACTGTCAAGGTGCTCGGCACAACCGACCGTGTAGTCAAGATTCTTGCCAACGGGAAGCCGATTCGCAAGATGCAGAAAATTCCGGTGAATTCGTCGATTGTCATCGAAGTGTCGGACGGTCGTCTGTCGGATCTTCAGGATTCGCTCACCAATCTGGAGTATCTTGATGCCTACCGCGAGAGTCAGGCGTCGGGAACATATGACAGCGACAACGGGGCATCGTATGATCCGGATTTTACTCCTGCATCAGAGGCTGCAGGACATAATGTCAATCCGACGCCGACGGAGAAGGAAGAGACAGAAGAGGGTTCACAGTATTTCTAAACAATGTCTTACATGTCTGAGGAAATTACAGGCTGCCCCGAGCCGGAGGATCCGGCATCGGATCTCGATGCGCAATCGGAAAGCGCAGTCCCTACATATGTGCTTGATGACGGAAGAGAGCTCTATGAGCATTTCCGTTTCGTGGCCGACAAAGGCCAGCAGTTGCTGAGAGTCGACAAGTTTCTTGTGGAGCGTATGGAGAAAACCTCGCGCAACAGGATACAGCAGGCAGCCGACGCTGAGTGCATCATAGTGAACGGCCGGCCGGTCAAATCGAGCTATAAGGTAAAACCCGGCGATGTGATAAGCATTGTCATGGATCGCCCGCGATATGACTTCGAGATTATTGCGGAGGATATTCCTCTCGATATAGTTTATGAAGATGAGTTTCTTCTTGTGGTCAACAAGCCGCCGGGGCTTGTGGTGCATCCCGGACACGGCAACTATTCAGGAACGCTTGTCAACGCGCTCGCGTTTCATTTCAAGGATGATCCTGAATATGATGTCAGTGACCCGCGTCTCGGCCTTGTGCACAGGATAGACAAGGACACGTCGGGCCTTCTCGTGGTGGCCAAGACTCCTGAAGCCAAGACGATGCTCGGGAAGCAGTTTTTCGACAAGACTACCCGAAGGGAGTATGTGGCTCTTGTCTGGGGGGATTTTGAATCTGACTCCGGCACAATAACAGGCAACATCGGACGCAACCCTCGCAACAAACTCCAGATGGCGGTGATGCAGGATCCGACCATGGGAAAGCATGCCGTCACGCATTACACGGTGCTTGAACGGTTCGGATATGTGACGATGGTGAAATGTGTGCTTGAGACAGGCCGGACACATCAGATCCGTGTGCACATGCTTCACACGGGGCATCCTCTTTTCAATGATGCCCGATACGGTGGAGACCGTATCCTCAAGGGTAATACATCTTCCTCTTACCGCCGTTTTGTAGAGAACTGTTTCGAACTGTGTCCGAGGCAGGCTCTTCATGCCCGTACGCTCGGATTCGTGCATCCCGACACGGGCAAGGAGATGTTTTTTGAAGCCCCTGTGCCTGACGACATGCAGGCTCTGTTCGCGAAATGGAGAGCTTTGCCTCAGCACTCGGCGCCCCGGAGCGCAGACAATTCCTGATGCCTTAATACGGACACAGGAAGTCAAGCTGAATATGAATTTATCGAAAAAGACAACAGAACAGGATTTGACACGTTATTTCAACGGGGGTTCTTCGGAAGGAGGACTCCGGTCAGCACGTGCAAAGTTGAACATACACGCTTATTTATGAGTGCTCAGGAATTAGACTACAGTGATATAGCCCCATATGACGACGAGATCTTCCACTCCAAGATGGAGGCTCTTGTCAAAGACCCCGGATTTCTGCATGCGGTTAACTACACCATGCCCAAGAATGATGTTCCGGCTCTGATAGAGGATCTGCTGAAGATCGACAACAAGTATGACTTTCAGCATCAGGTGATGTTCCCGTTTCTTGAGATGCTTGCAAAGACAACGACTGCCGGCATTAGTCTCGGAGGTGTCAAATATTACAATCCGGCATTGAACTATGTGTTCATAACCAACCACCGCGACATTGTGCTTGATGCGTCGTTTCTTAATCTTGCATTCATGAGAAGAAATATCCCAACGTCGGAAGTGGCGATCGGTAACAATCTTCTTGTGTTTGACTGGATCACGGATCTCGTCAGGCTCAACAAATCGTTTATTGTAAAGCGTAACACCGGGCTTCGCGAGGGTCTGCTTGCCGCAAAGAAACTGTCGGCATACATACATCATGCAATTCTTGACAAGAACGAATCGGTATGGATAGCGCAGCGTGAAGGCCGTGCCAAGGACAGTTCTGACCGTACGCAGGAATCTCTTGTAAAGATGCTCGCTCTCGGCGGAGAGGGATCGTTTATGGACAGACTCAAGGAAATCAACCTCATGCCTGTGTCTATCTCATATGAGTTTGATCCCAACGATTATCTGAAGGCCAAGGAGTTCCTGATGAAGCGCCGCAATCCTGATTTCAAGAAGTCGCAACGCGACGATCTTTTCAGCATGGAGACCGGGCTGCTTCAGTTCAAGGGGAAGGTGCACTTTCAGCTCACTCCGCGCATCAATACAAAACTTGACCAGATAGGAGAGTTCTCTGACAACAATACATCGGCAAAGTATGTGGGATGCCTCATAGATCAGGCCATACACCGCAGCTACGAGATATTCCCTATAAACTATATCGCTTTCGACATGTTGCACCACACTGACAGGTTTGCGGGCAAGTACACGCGTGAGCAGCGTGAGGAGACCGAACATTATTTCAATTCGCAGCTTGACAAGGTCGATGTGAAGGATGTCACAGAAGAAGAAAGAGACTTCATGATGGAAATGATGCTTGTCATGTATGCCAATCCTCTCAAAAACAAACTCAAAACAATTCTGGGCGGAATGGAGTGATTCCTGAATCCCCCTGACACTACCGCAAGACTATGAGAATACCCCTGGTTGCCGCCATTCTGCTGGTTCTGACCGCAGTGGCATCTGATCTGTATATTCTGAAAGACATAAGACAGTATTGCGCTGCACGGCGCCGCTCTCTTTATACGTGGCTTTATCTGTGTTCGGCGGTAATCTGCTGGATATTGGTCGCTCTGACGCTTGCGATGCCGAAAAAGTCGGAAGAGCAGTCTATTTTACCTCTCATGTGGATGCTTTTCGTGGCTCTTTCGATTTACATCCCCAAATATATCTACTGCATATGTTCTCTTGTCGGGCGTCTGTTCTCCAGGAAAGGAAAGCGAAACTACGGTTCCATGGCAGGCATCCCGGCCGCTATCCTGGTTTTCATTGTTACCTGGTGGGGAGTTCTGTTTACCCGTCATGACATTGTGACAAACAATGTGGAAATAAGATCGGAGAAGCTTCCTGCGTCGTTCGACGGATTCAAAGTGCTTCAGTTCAGCGACGCTCATGTCGGAACGTGGGGAAACGACACCACATTCGTCTCAAAACTTGTCGATTCTATCAATTCTTCCGGTGCGGATCTTATAGTCTTTACCGGCGATATAGTCAACAGGCGTTCCTCTGAAATCGATCCTTTTGTTCC
>CAMWRV010000082.1 GCA_947176745.1 uncultured Muribaculaceae bacterium | reverse complement strand
CAAAAATACATCTATAACACGATATTCGTCAATACGCTATCGCGGACGGTTATACCATTCCTGCATGAGGGTATGGGTCATGATGGCCTGCGCATGCTGTTCCCGACAAAGGAATTGCTTGACAACGCGCTTGACGAACTCTACAACGCCTCGACCGATGCAATCAAGGCCGACATTGACGCACGCGCCAAGCGGATGTATGGTGCAGAGACTGACCGCATCTTCCGCGAGAAGCAGGCGGCCCACGACAATGTGGCCGATGCCAACGCCAACTACTATACCGACATGGCCGAGGCTCACGCGGAGGCCAACGCCAGGCGCGAGCAGATGAAGCGCGATGCCACCGAGGAGTACGGTGCCAACGTGGCAGGCAAGGTCGGCGAGAAAGGGTTTGAGAAGATGACCGCCGAGGAACAGACGTTCTGGGGCAAACTGAAAGGCTTGCTTCAGAAGGCGTTTGAGAACCTCCTGCGCGGTCTGAAAATCCCGAAGATGCGCAAGTGGACTGACAAGCAATGGTCGTACATCTACCACAAGGCATACAAGATGAAGAAAGCCAAGGGGAAGATGAGCTTAATTGACGAGGCCGAGGACATCACCATGCGCCGCCGGACCGGTTACGATGCCGGCAGTAGCGTGACGTGGAAGGAGAAGGCGCAGGCACTTACGGATACAAAAAAACCGATTCAAGAAGAGACGTACAACGCCCCGAAGGACTCGCGCATGCCACATCAAAAAGATGCCGCACTCGACTCTCGTTCTGAATCGGATAGCGCAAAGGTACGAAAAATTTGTGAATCCTTAAACCGTCTGGAGAAAAAAATTCCAGACGAAGGATTAGGAAAATCGGAGATTGTCTATCAGATAGCATCAGCTTTAGGGATCAGCAATGCTTCGTCTTCCAAATCCAATTATGAGGTTGTGACAATTCCAGGTCAGGGCAAGACTACATTTCGCGTCTCCAATCACAGTGCCGAAGTCAATAACTTCGGTCAAGATACGAATAATGTCGGGATTGTAGTCAAAACTTCCCGACATCGATTCAACGACTCCGAAGATGTTGATTATGTGGAGTTCCTGTATTACGGTGACAAGGCAGATGGCAATCCGGAACTTCAACGAAATCCGACATGAAGCCCTCGTTGTACCTCTGCCGGAGGAAGCCACCGCTACCGCTGAAAAAACGAGGGCAATACTTAAACGGTTAACGCAATGAGAAACATTTCCAAACGTTATTATTTTACTTAAGTAAGTGTTCAAATTTAAACGATAGTAAATGAAAAGAAATCTTTTATACAATTTGCGGCATATTTTTTGCTGCTTTCGGTTTGTCGCTCAGTCGCATAGCCCGCTATGCTCCTTCACTCCGCACCGAAATCGACTAAAAAATAAGCTCGCATATTGTATAAATTAAATTTGAACTCTTACTTATGACGAATTATTTTGAAAAGAGAGACAGATTCCAACAAGAGCGGGAGAAGTATTATCGTGAGAAGACCAACTTGCGATTGAAATATGCCGCGCTGATTTCAATTGGAATTTCTATAATTCTATTGCTGTCGATGGCGTTTGGAGCAGTCGATTTCAACAACACGAATGCTCTATTGCTTATGCGGGGATGCGCCGGACTGTTCGCTCTTATATTTGTTGTGTTAACCGGGATTTTGATTTACCGTGTAAATGCTTCATATTTCGTGGATAAAGCAAATCCGAAGCAAAAGCACTAAACTATAAGTAAGTGTTTTGATTTAAGCGATTTAAACTATATTCAAGACCGACATGAAACGGCTGACAGTCATTATATTTGCTACCATCACTCTGTGCAATGCCCTATACGCCCGTCAATTTGAAGATCTGACACATCATCGGGCATCCATTTCAGGACTGCTGACATCATCTAATACTTGGCAAGTCGACCTGGCGTACCACTATATGATATTTCCATATTTCGGCGCAGGAGGAGGAATCGGAGGCTGGGACAATTACTTTGGCGAGGGTTATGCTTCAGGCACAAACTGGCATATTTCAAGCGATGACGAAAACCCATGGAATATTTATCTGCGTCCGTCAATAGTGCTCAGAAGCCCGGCACTTGAAATCAAACAAGTCTATTTAGGCATCTACGCCGAGCCGGGCGTGATGCTCAATATCCCCTACCACAGCGTGTATATAGAGCAAACCGTGCATACAGACCATACCGCCAATCTTACGGTGTCAGAATCTAAAAAGATAAGCACTTCCAATGGTCAATGGTGTGCGTTGGATTTGCGAGCCGGTGTATATGCAAATGTCGGACCATGTGAAATTAGCGCAGGCTATGTGATATCCAACTATGACATCTACAGTCAGCGCAGACATTTGAATTACAATGGCGTTTCGTTCAGCCGGTTTTATCCCCGGAAATCCCTTATGCAGGGAGCTTATCTGACATTATCCTATTATTTCGATTAAGCCCCATTTTCTGGGATGGGGTCTAAATAATGAATGTTACCGTCAGGGCGGTCAGCCACCGTGCGGATTTTCGCTTGCGATGAAGGAGTCATGGGGTTTCATCACGACTGAAGAGCAGGCAGAAATCAGATAGAACGTAAGCCCTACATTGCTGATCGAAGCTCCTGGATGTGATTTTTTAAGGAGGCCCGCTGTTCGGGAGAAGTGCCGTATTCAAATGCGGATATCTTACCCGATTTGTCAACAACGACAGTCAACGGATAACCGTTCCCACCGATCCACTCCTTGAATTGAGTATCATTCACGATAGGAATCCAGTTGAAATCCACTTTGTCAAGAACCTGTCGTGCAATTTCGGGAGATTCATAAGTAGAAGAGAAAAACATGACATCGGGCATCTCATCCTTCCAGGTGGAAAGCTCCGGCATTTCGCGACGGCATGGACCGCAACCTGTAAACCAAAGGTTAAGCACCATCACCTTACCCTTGATATCTGCGTTGGTCCACACTTTGCCAGTAATATCGGTTGCAGAAAATTCGGGAAATATATCACCGACATTAATCAGTGGCTTAGCAGACGATAAGGAGAAACTGAAGGTTTTGCCATCTTTCTGCTCGTTGTATCTGCGCAGGAGTTCTTCTCCCTCCGGCACTTTGTCAATCGGTATTGCATACTTCAGCGATTCATCTGAAAGTTCAACGGAAGGGGCGTACATGCATGTAGCCCTTGTCTCATCAGGGGTTTCGATAGAAAACATCCTGATATCCTGAGGCAAAGCATTGTGCTTTACAACGGCAGGCAGTTCGTTGAAGAAATGACCGTTGAAGATTATTATTCTTTTGGCCTTTGTGTTACCTGCCTGCGCCGCAATAACAACAGACATTGCAACTGATAAGATGAGCATTCTGATGGTATTCATTGTTTGAGAAATTTAGAGGTATGAAAAATTTAGAGTTTGTAATTATTCAAATACAAATATAGATAAAATAAACGAGATATCTGCACCAACAGGACAAAAAGCACAATTTGCTTGCAAATATGCGGATATTTGAGTAAATTCGCATCTAACAGACAACTTTCAAAATCTTTCTACTTTCGAAGTCTGGAACACCAATTCATATGCAGAGAGGACACAAGACAGCAATAGCCAGAATATTTTCCGACCTGATCAAGGCAGACCGCATAGTCGATACGGCTGAAATGGAGTGCTGGCGTAACATATGCGACAAATACGGCATAGACAGAGATGTAAGGATCGAGGCAAGAGAGATATCATTTGCCGACGCACTCAACGCCATATGCGGTTCAGGTGTGCCCGGGCTGAAAGAAGATCTTCTCGGCGACTGCCGGGCGATGACCGTGAGCGACGGATTCTGCGCCCACTCCGAGGCTCTGCTTATGATAGCGCTGACAACCATGCTCGATTCGCGCCAGCCTTTGCACGGAGAGGTATTCTCCACTCCGAAAGCCGATTTCAACATCGATATCGCAACCGTGCTCTATATCGAGAATGAATATGATCCGGCCACAAACAACGCCGTCAGGAAGCACTACCGGTCGATATACAAAGAGTTCCAGTTGGCAGGATTTCATTTTATCTATATACCCAGAATAATAGACCATTACCGCAACACCGACCCGGTTCTCTTTAACGACATACTGTCATTTCTTTCCCCCACCATGAGCGACACCGGGCTTGAGAACACCCGGCGGAATCTGTTGAAAATGACCACGGGAGACTTCACCAAAGACCTGCTATGCAACAAATGCGGCATCAACGAACTACGCAACACAACCCCCTCTCTGCTGATAAAGACAGGCAACAGTTTCGTGGGAGAAGACCAATACGCCAACTATCTGAAGATAGAAGTTGATGAGGATATAGCGGAAACAGTCAGGACATTTGTCGACCGATTCTCTGAAATGCTGAGATCCGACACATTTGTGGTCAACACATCGGAGGAGCGCGACAACCAGTTTCACTTCCACGGATTCTACAAACAGCTCCTCGACATATTTCTTGTCCGCCGCAACATACGCAGCGAGGTCCACATCAATCCATACCGCGAAGAGATATTCTTCCCCGACATCGACTCGAAAGCCGCCGGGCTTCACCGGCGGGAGCGCGCGCTCTATGCCCTTATGCTCTGTCAGGGAGCGGAAGGAGTTAACTTCAACCCGCCCGCATCGGCAGTAGAAATGGAGAGATACAACCGGCGCATCGACCGGCTCCGCCGGCGATACGCCGTAATCTATGAGATGTTTGGAGGAAACGGAGAAACCACGCCCGATCTTGGCGTGCCGGAAATCAGGCGACCGATATTCAGCTGCGTGCGACGCTCTCTAAAAAAACTGCAAGGGCTATACAATCCCGATGACTACAACGTGACCAAGAGAATCGACGGCTCGTTTTCAGTCGAAATCGAACCCGAACTCGTATTCGTGTATCAGCACGGCAGCGACGAACCAGTCCCGCTGAAAGAATCGGAACTCTACCGCCGCTGCACCGAGATATAAGATCCCCGCACTTCGCAGTATCGGGAGCCACAGACGTATCAGGCGGCAGTTGGCTTGTCTGCGCCCAGACTTCTCAGCGGGTCAGGCGGCGGGCGCGTCTTTCGTAATCGGCGGCTTTGCGGTCCTGGGCGGCTGCCTTGCGCATGTATTCGTCGTGCTTGCGGTTGGCCTTGTCTGCGCTTTTCTGCGCTGACCGGGCACGCGAGAACTGATGATAGCGCGCATACCGGTCGGCCTCCATATGATACATCTCTGCCTTGCGCATCCAGGTCTTTGCCTGACGACGATAGTCGGCGGCCTTGCGTCGGCAGTCGTCAGCTTTGCGGAGCAGCTTGGCTGCCTCCTTGCGGGCAGAGGCGTCTCTACGCGGATCCGAACCGGGGCGCCCCGGCTTCCGGTTGTCGGGCCTGTGACGATCAGAGCCGACGGCCAGACTGGAAGACTCTGCCTGACCGGCATATACTGCCGTTGACATCAACGGTGAAAAAAGAAACGCGGCGACCGCCACTATCATAACTGAAACAAATGTCCGCATACTTAATAAATAGGGTGTTCAGTTTGATGTTCCAAAAAACGTCATTCAACACACCTGAAAATT
>CAMWRV010000081.1 GCA_947176745.1 uncultured Muribaculaceae bacterium | reverse complement strand
ATTAATTTGAAGTTTTTACTCCCATTCTCTTTAATTGTTAATACGGTTTAAATTCGAACACTCTCTAAGATGTCCGGTTGTGTCGAATGTCAGCTTCTGACCGTCGGCAAGAGTCACGGCGTAACCTACTCGCGGCACTTTCTTAATCTCGGTTATTACCGGCAGCGCACCATGACAGCGGAAATAATCAAGGATTCCGGCGTGCCACAGCGTGCTGACTACGCCCGACTCTGCATTCTTCACCATTATCCAGTTGAAATGCTCGTTAAATTTCAACGTCGTGGAGTCAGAGAGGCTGACAAGATAATGGTCACCGTTCTCCTCTCGTGAAATTTCCACCCCCGTGATTGTAGCCTCAGGAAAATATCGGGAAATAAAATCTGATATTTCCGTCGGCACAACCGTATTATACGCAGTGAGTGCTTTGCCGAACGCATCATTCCAGAATGTGACATCGTAGCTGTTTACCGAGTCATTGAAAATTTCATTTGGATCGTGTCCCGCACCGGGCACAATAGTAAAAGAATGAGAAATGCCCAGACGGGTCAGCAAGTCATGAAAGCGGCCGGTGATACTTATCCCGTTTTCTTCATACAGCCTGTCGCGGTCTCCCACAAACATTCTGATTTGCATTTTATTGTCAATAATCCGGGCAGCGTTGTGGCAGGCAAAGCTCTTTGGATGCCACGATTCGAAATAAACCTTCGAAAACGGATCTGAAATGTCGCCGAACGTGCATTCCAGCGCCCGCTTGAGAGGTTCTTCCTCCCAGTCGACAACCGCACCTGCCACACTGCTCACCGCCCCGAAAAGATCAGGATGGGCAAATGCCAGCGCCAATGCGCCGCGGCCACCCATCGAGAATCCCTCGACTCCACGTCCTGAGCGATCTGCAACGGTTTGATAATTGGCGTCAATATATGGAATCAGGTCACGTATGATCACATCTTCTATCGGTCCGGAAATCACTTTTTCATCGCTACGGTTGGCGTTGACATACCAGCCTATAGGCAATGCCTGCGGCGATACTACAATCAATGGCTCAAGACGCCCCTCTCTGACAGCACGGTCGACTCGCTCGATGAGCCACGCGGCCTCACGCTGGTTGCCCGTCCCGCCATGCAGATAATATACTACCGGATACCTCCTGCCCGTCTCACTGCCATATCCCTCAGGCAGATAGACCAGACAGCTGCCCTGAGTGTCCTCCCCTCTGCTTGGTGTCGGATACAAGACATAGTTTGTGTTGGCCGGAGTCGCATGAACAGGATCAATCCAGTCGGTCTTTCCGGTAGGAAGGTGAAGCGAATCGGCTTGCTCAGCCGCACTCAGATTCAGACTGCACATAGCTGCTGCAGCCATCAATATTCTCAGACTTTTCATTCCCATTTTTATGACTTGCTTATATAATATCGTTAACGTATAATTTCTTTGACATAAAGATATGTAAAATATCGTAAACAATTATCTTATGCGGCAATTTATTTGATTGACAAAAGTAAAATATTGGCAAACAGATTACACTGTCTGACAGCGTAAAATCGAACACATACAAGAGTGGTCAAAGAAAAGAGTATAACAATGGATATATATCACAAAAAACAAAAATAAATTATCACAAAAAACAAAAACATTCTATCGCAAAAAACAAAAATGCGCTTTGGCGATAAAGAAATTCTCACTATCTTTGCAGAAACAAACATCAGTAAGGAAATGTCTTATTTACCTCGTATTGCGGATACTACACTGCGTGAATATCTTGAAGCGTTTGGAGCGGTACTCATAGAAGGGCCTAAGTGGTGCGGAAAAACAACTACCGCGGAACAGCAGGCAAATAGTGTGCTTAAACTTCAATTGCCGGATACTCGTGACGGATATCTTGCCACAGCAGCGACTAAGCCAACCCTTCTTTTAGAAGGTGCCACGCCGCGTCTAATAGATGAATGGCAGGATGCTCCCACATTATGGGATGCAGTAAGAAGTGTAGTTGATGAAAGGCAAAAAGTTGGACAGTTTATCCTTACAGGATCAAATTCTGTGGACAAATCTAAAATACTGCACACAGGGACCGGTCGGATTGCAAGGATAAAGATGACTCCCATGAGTCTTTGGGAATCAGGAGAATCAACCGGCGAAATCTCTCTCATGAAACTGTTCGACAATCCGGATATTGATATTGATGGCAAGATGTCATGTCTCGATATAAAGCAATTGATATTCGCATCCTGCAGGGGTGGTTGGCCGGCTTCGTTATCTCTTCCGACTACGAAGGGAAAGCTGCTGGTGGCTAAAAATTATGTTCAAAGTGTATGTGCTATGGATATATCCACTGTCGACGGTGTTGGTCGCAGTGAAAAACTCGCACGAGAGATACTGCGCACCTATGCAAGAAATCTCTCGACTCTTGCAAAGAAGAAGAAAATGATTCAGGATGTTGTGGCTACAACAGAAAGCTGCACAGAGCCAACGTTCGACAGTTATGTCTCGGCTTTGGAAAAGCTGTTTGTTATTCAGGATATAGATTCATGGTCGCCTGCCGTGCGTTCTGCCACAGCAATCAGAAGAGGGAAGAAAAGGGGCTTTACAGATCCCTCCATCGCAGTTGCGGCATTAGGGCTTTCACCGGAACGACTGCAAATGGATTTGAAAACTTATGGTTTCATATTCGAGAGTATGGCGATGAGAGATCTTCGTGCATATTCCCAATCATGTTTTGGTAACATATCGTATTATCATGACAGGTATGATCTTGAAGCAGATGCAGTCCTGCATCTTGATGACGGCCGGTATGCACTTATTGAATTCAAACTTGGTGGCGCTGAGATAGACAAAGGAGCCGAACACCTTCTTGAGATCAAGAATCTTGTAAGGAAAATGAATGAACGGGAAAAGCAAACTGTAATGGAAGAACCGACACTGCTATTGGTGGTTACCGGCGGTCCGATAGCCTACACACGACCGGACGGAGTAAAGGTTGTTCCCCTTGCATGTCTGAAGAATTAATTGTCATAACGTATCGCTATTCAAATAAGCATGAAAACATTTGCCAACCTTCCGGAACTTCTCGGCCGCCTACATACAGAACGGAAACTTCTGCATGCTCTTTTTCAAGCACGGCAGAAGTATGATTTCCGGTATGAGGATGCGTTGGAGTTTGTCAACAATGAGCGAAATCTTCTTCTTCTCATTGACTACGGTATCGTACGCCAGGAAGGCGAAATGCTCGAACTTGAAGAGGCCTATCAACACTTTTTTGAAGAGATACTGCGCCTGAACGAGAACATCACAAGCTCTACGATAGAAGAAAACCTAAGGCAACTTAAAAACAACATCGATTTCTATCTCAAGGATCGCGCCAATCCTGACTCGCAAAGGAAATACGTCAACAAGATAATCCGCACACTGCGAAACATTGCGACTCAAGCTGCACACAAGACGGTAGAACTGAAGCGTGTAATAAACGACACCTTCCGTCAGGAACGCAACTATGAGATAAAGCGACAGAAGCTTGAGGATTATCAAGTCACTATTGATAGCATATCCTCACTTATCAGCCAGACCGAACGTATGCTTGAAGACCGAAAGGATACCCTTGATGTCATGACTCCTGACCAAAGGATCTCAAGACTCGCAACTGATGTCAGGCTGCGATTTCAGGATGTGTTCCACTCACTTATCGAGCTACAACATACCATACGCGACTATCTGCACCAGATCGATGCCCACAACAGAAAGATAAAGCGCATAAGGAGGCTGAAATATCTCAAAGACCAGCTCACATGGGAAAAGACCACGACGGTGTGCCGAATGCTTGCCGGATGCTCCCATCTGTTGCTGGAGACCACTCCTTACTATACCACAAGAATATCATTGTCATTACTGCGGAACACCGACACCGGTCTTGAGGCCATTTCTGCTGCACGACGCGTAATATGCAGGCGAAAGAGTCCCAATTCCACAACACATACTCCGCTGAAAGCTGAAGAACTCAAGCCTGCTTACAGAATTGAGGATTTCATCGATACCGACATGATCGCCGAGGCTTTCTTTGCTTCATCAAAAGATCTCTATAATTTCGTGAAGAATTATCCCTACGAGTGTCAGAAGGAGTTGGAGCAGAAAGTGGAATACTACACCGAGATAATAATCAACCATCATTCGCGGCTTCTCATCACGGAAGACTGGCAGACTGACGGCAATATTAACTACCCATTGATCTATAATATGCCATGAAATATATACAGCAGGTTTTCGACAGATTAAGCCGGGGAGGATTCATTTCTTCCGACAGTGTGGATGAGAGTACACGCAACATATTCATAGACCTTGAAGACCACAAGGATGACTACTCAGGATATTTCGAACAGATAGGATTCATTCTCGAGGAGGGCATCGGATACTTCTATTTCTCACGCAAGGATTCCAAGACAGCATTAGTGGACAAACTGAAAAGATTCGGACACTGGATCGACATACTGGACTTCATTAGTGCCTGGGAGCCGGCATTGGGTCCCGGATTCTCTTTCATTCATGCCGACCTGATGGTAAAGATGGATTCAGACATCGAATTACGTGAGAAAGCAAAATCTCTTTATGAGAACAAGGTGAGAAACGATGAGATATGCGAACGTCTCATGGAAGAACTTTCACGCCAAGGGTTTATAGAGCAGCTTGACGATGTGTCCCAACGGTATCAGGTGACCTCTGCCTACAGATATCTTGAAGATATGGTCGAACTTATAGCATTCAATGAAGAAGATGAGAAATCTGAGTAAAATAATATTCATTAACAGCGCACACATCAGATATGCCGAAGTGGCGATGGACGGAAATGTGCACTTCACCGGGACTCAAGGTGTCGGCAAGACAACCCTGCTCAGGGCATTGCTGTTTTTCTACAATTGCCGTAAGGATAAACTTGGTATCCGCACACAAGGACAGCAGGCATTTGACGACTTTTATATCCCTGACTCTTATTCATACATCATCTACGAGGTTTCGCGCGGAGGGAAGGAGCACCCGTTTTCAATCATCCTTTTCAGGCATCACAACAGAGCTGCGTTCCGCTTTGTTGACGCCCCATACTCTAAAGACTGGATAATCGACAGTCACGGAGTGGTCGCCTCCGACCATGTCACTGTCAGACAACGCATCCAAAACTCGGGAGCAGACTGCAGCGGAATTATTGACAGATATACCCAGTACCTCGACATACTGTATGGAAACCGCAGTGCCCACATGAGCAAAGACCTGCTGAAATACTACCTGCTAAGAAGCCAGCAATACCATAACATCCCGCGTATAATCCAGAACGTTTTCCTCAACGAACGTGTGGACGCTGGATTCATCAAAGACATCATCATCAACAGCGTGACCGGCGAAGAGGAGGAAATAGCTGTCGACCTCAATTTCTTCCGGGCCAAGCTCACTCATTTCAGCGACGAGCTCAAAGACATATCCGTCTGGACTGAAAAGAACCGACACGGCATTGTGGAGACCCGCAGGGATGCAGACAGGATTATTGGAACGTCCCATGATATAAAGGCTGCCGAATTCTCTCTGCGCGAACAGTGTGGCATGCTCATCTACGCGATGAAAAAGGC
>CAMWRV010000080.1 GCA_947176745.1 uncultured Muribaculaceae bacterium | reverse complement strand
ACATACTGTCAGCCGTGCCGTCCGGACCGGGAGCAGCGCCTCTCCGAGGCGTTGAAAACCCTATTCCTTATATCCGAACTCGCGCAGCTTGTTGTCGCGGTTGCGCCAGTCTTTCTCGACCTTGACAAACAGTTCGAGATACACCTTCTTGCCGAAGAATTTCTCGATGTCGGCCCGCGCCGAGATGCCGACCTTCTTTATCTTGTCGCCACCCTTGCCGATGATGATCCCTTTCTGCGAGTCGCGCTCCACATAGATGACGGCCATGATATGTATCGCCCCCTCCTTCTCGTCGAATTTCTCGACGATCACCTCCGTGCTGTAGGGTATCTCCTTGTCATACATCAGAAGAAGCTTCTCGCGTATGATCTCGGTCACGAAGAACCGTGCCGGCTTGTCGGTCAGCGCGTCCTTGCCGAAGAAAGGCGCCGACACGGGCAGCAGTTCCACGATGCGTGCCTTCAGGTTGTCGACATTGAAGTGCTCAAGCGCGCTTGTCGGGAATATCTCGGCGTTCGGCAGACGCTCGTGCCATTTTGCCACTATTCCCTCCAGTGCGTCCTGACCCTTCAGAAGGTCGATCTTGTTGATCACCACAAGCACCGGAATCTTCTCCTTGGCCACGCGGTCGAGAAAGTCCTTGTTCTTCTCGGCATCTTCCACTACGTCAGTCACGTAGACAAGTATGTCGGCGTCCGTTAGCGCTCCTTCCGAAAACTCAAGCATCGATTCCTGAAGCTTGTATTTGGGCTTGAGCACACCCGGTGTGTCGGAATAGACTATCTGGTAGTCGGGCGTGTTGACTATGCCCATGATGCGATGACGGGTGGTCTGCGCTTTCTGGGTTATGATCGAGATGCGCTCGCCGACAAGGTCGTTCATCAGCGTCGACTTACCCACGTTGGGGTTGCCGACGATGTTGACGAAACCGGCCTTGTGGCCCTCTTTCACGCTCTCCTCCTTTTGGTCCGGCTCATAGGCCTTCGCGGTCTCGTTTACGGGGTCTCCGGTGAGAAGTCCCTCCTCCACGATTTTTTCTGTATCTTTCATAATTCTGGATTTAAGAGTTGGTTCCGGCCTCTTGCGCGGACTTGTGGCCGCCTCGGGCAAGTGTGCCTATGTTTCAACTCTCGCGCTCCCCGCTTTGTTCATCCTTTTAAGGTTATTAAACAAGCTCCCGACACCCCCGGCTCATGGCTGTCGGAAGCCGCCGGGTCTGTCGTGATAGAAGAAAAGGGCATCGGAATTGTTCTGATGCCCTTTTATGCGTATGTTCCGGAGTCCGCTTATCTGGGGTCGAACGCCCAGACAAGATACATGGCTCCCCATGTGAATCCGGCGCCGAAGGCCGTCATCACTATCTTGTCTCCCTTCTTCAGCTTGTTCTTGTATTCGTCGAGGCACAACGGTATCGACGCCGCCGAAGTGTTGCCGTAGTGCTGGATGTTGACAAGGGTCTTCTCCTCGGGAATCTTGATCCTGCCCCCCACGGCCTCGATGATGCGCAGGTTGGCCTGATGAGGCACAAACCAGTCTATGTCATCGACGCTCAGGTTGTTGCGGGCCATCACTGACTGCGAGGAATTGAGCATGTCGCGCACGGCGTTCTTGTAGACCACGCGCCCCTCCTGATAGATATAGTGCTCGCGGGCATCCACTGTCTCGTGGCTCGCCGGGTGGGCCGAGCCGCCGGCTTTCATCAGCAGATTGCTCAGTCCGCTGCCGTCCACATGGAACTCGCCGTCGATCACGCCGACTTCCTCGTCGGTAGGCTCCACAAGCACCGCCGCAGCCGCATCGCCGAACAGCGGGCATGTCGCTCTGTCCTCGTAGTCGGTCATGCTCGACATCTTCTCGGCGGCCACAACGACGATCTTCTTGTAGAGACCTGACTCGATGTAGGCCCGGGCGTCCTGCATCGTGACGATGAAGCCCGCGCAGGCTGCCTGGATATCGTAGGCGTAGGCCTTCTCAAGCCCCACCTCATGCGCTATGACCGACGCTGTCGACGGGAAACGGTAGTCCGGATTGGATGTGGCGCAGATCAGAAGATCGATGCTCTCCTTCGGAGTCCCGGTCTCGGCGAGGAGTCGCTCTACGGCCTGGGCTCCCATGAAGCTCGATCCTTTGTTCGGATCTTTAAGTATGCGGCGCTCCTTGATCCCGACCCGGGTCGTGATCCACTCGTCGTTGGTGTCCACCATCTTCGACAGCATCTCGTTGTCGAGGATGTCGTCGGGCACGTACGACGCGATTCCGCTTATCTTAGCGTTTGGCATATTGTTTGCTTTTCTCTGCCGGCTGTCGCGCCGGCGCTTCGGTTATTTACTTCTCGATCACCTGCTTGCCGCGGTAGAAGCCGCATTCGCCGCATACGGTGTGGTATACGTGCCATGCGCCGCAGTTCGGGCAGAGTACGATTGTCGGGATGAGTGCCTTGTCGTGCGTGCGGCGTTTCGCGGTCCGGGTGTGCGATTGTCTGCGTTTAGGATGTGCCATTGTTTCTTATTTTTTAAGTTATTGTTTATTCTGTGTCTGTCGCCGGCTCCCCGCCGGTCTCTTCGTCATCTCCGGGTGCCTTGTGAAGCCGGAGTGTCTCCGACATCGCCGTGTCGCACTCCCCGTCGGGATGAACGCACCGAAGCGGTATCGTCAGCAACAGTGTGTCGTAGATGAGTCCTGCCAGATCAAGGCGTGTCTCGCTGTAGGGCAGCACGAGCAGGTTGTCGCGGCTGTCGTCATATTCCTCGCCATATCTGACCGTGACATGATAGTCGGCGTCGACCTCATGGTCAAGCGCCTCAAGACACCGGTCGCAGGGAACCTGCATCGTTCCCTCGCAGTGGATCTCAACCTCGTAGCTCCCGTGGCGCTTGTCGATGTCGACCAGCACATCTACGTCGGCCCCGAGGATGCTGTCGTTGTCCATTGCCTCGAAAAACGACTTGTCGATCCTGTAGTCCTTCTCGCAGTGCTCCTCCTGCATCGAGGCGAGCTCCACTTCAAATTCTTTCAGTTTTTCCAATGTCTCTCCTTTCGACCCGCGCAGCGGATCTGTTCATATCGTACCTCCGAGGGGAATCGAACCCCTATCTAAAGTTTAGGAAACTTCTATTCTATCCGTTGAACTACAGAGGCTTGCTGCTTTCAGCGCGTCACCGCGCCTGTCACGCCGACCCGCCCCGCCGACTCTGTCGTGCTTCCGGTCTGTCTCGCAACAGGCTACAATGAGTTTGCAAAATTACCAAAAATTTTTTTATTTTACAAATCGCCGCCGCATGCGTTGTGCCTCCGACCGCAAATTTTGCCGTTTCCGTGCGGTTCGGCCTGATTCTGACCGCTCCCCTCCTTCGCGCTGTGCTTCGGTTTCCCGCATGTCGCCGCCTGCCGGTTATCTCTACAACGCCATTTCGTCCGCTTTTCCCTTTTATCTCCCCCTCTCTCACTTTTTTTAACCTCATTTAATCCGTTTTTCCCGGTTTGGCTTGCGTTTTCCGCCGCAGGTGGTTATCTTTGTGTCGTTAATTAAGAGCACCTAACCAACATCTCTATGACACCGATCAGACTCGCCATCGTGGCGCCATGCTATAACGAAGAGGATATGCTCCCCATCTCCGCGCCAAAGCTTATCGCTTTGATCGATGATCTTGTCGCCGCCGGCAAGATCGCGCCCGACAGCTTTCTGCTTTTTGTCAACGACGGAAGCCGCGACCGCACATGGAGCATCATCTCCGATCTGCACCGGCGCTTCCCGGTCTGCCACGGTCTCGACCTGTCGCGCAATGTCGGTCACCAGAATGCCATCATGGCCGGCATGATCTCGGCGGTCAGCGCTCCCGAATCGGCCGACGCCGTGATAACTATCGACGTCGATCTGCAGGATCCCCTCGAATGCATCCCCGAGATGATCGACGCATATTATGCCGGCTCAGATGTGGTCTACGGTGTCAGATCCTCGCGCGAGTCCGACTCTTTCATGAAGCGGTTCACCGCCGAGTCGTTCTATAAGCTTCAGGCGCGCCTCGGCCTCAAGACGATCTACAATCATGCCGATTTCCGGTTCATGACCCGCCGGGTCATCCTTGAACTGGAAAAATATGAAGAGCGCAATCTCTACCTGCGCGGCATAATACCGATGATCGGTTTCCCCTCGTCGACAGTCGAGGAGGTCCGCGCCGAACGCGAGGCGGGCGAGACCAAATACACGCTCAAGAAGATGCTCACGCTCGCATTCGACGGCATAACCTCCTTCTCGGTCACGCCGATCTACGGCATACTCGCCATGGGCGGCATATTCATTCTCATCGCCATAGCTATCGGCATCTACGTCATAGTGTCGCTTGTCAACGGCACGGCGGTCCACGGTTGGTCGTCGCTGATGCTTTCGATCTGGCTTGTCGGCGGCTTCATCCTCATCGCCATCGGACTTGTCGGCCTATACGTCGGCAAAGTCTACATCGAGACCAAGCACCGCCCCCGCTACCACATCCAGACCCACCTCCGCTGACCGCCCCGCAACCGCCGCGACCGGACTGGGAGCAGCGCCTCTCCGAGGCGTTGACAATCCCGCAAGCTCCGCGACCGGACCGGGAGCAGCGCCTCTCCGAGGCGTTGACATTATGTCCCCATTATCTTCCTTGCCGGCAGAAGGTAAAAAGAATCGAAAGTCAGGAAAATTTCATAACTTTGCACTATGGGAAATCGAGCTATGACATTAGATGAACAAGTCAAGTTGCTGCGCAAGAGAGGCATGATAATTACTGATGAAGATAAAGCCAAAGAGGTTTTATTGGATATAGGCTACTATCGTCTTGGCTTCTATTGGTTTCCATTTGAAAGAAGTTATCCGGCAAAGCGCAACAGAACTCACGAATTTGTTGCCGGAGCCAACTTCGAGGATGCGGTCAAACTATATTATTTCGATTACAAGCTACGAAGCATACTGTCATATTATATAAACCGCATAGAGATAAACTTTCGAAACTTCCTGACATACACACTTTCAAATAATTATATTGGCAATCCCTGTTGGTTTGTCGATGATTCGATTGTTGAGAAACAATTTGTTCAGACATTCGACAGTTCAGTTTATACGGCGAGTTTCAAACTGAACGCTGTAATCAAGTATCACCACCGCATCCATCGGAATGACAAGTATGCTCCGGCATGGAAAACAATAGAATATATGACATTCGGCAGTGTGATTAACCTATATAAATCGATAAAAAATAGAGAATTGAAAATAAAGATTGCCAAGCATTACGGTATTCGCTATATAGAGATACTTGAGAACTATCTTGAAATAGTAAGGGAGTTGCGAAATTATTGCGCACATGGAAATGTACTTTACGATTTCGTGCCATTCAAATATATAAGAAGAGGACCGGCAGAAGTCACTGGTGCGAGAAATTTCCGTAATCTGAACGGCTCAATTGCCGTGGTGCTGTATATGCTTAAACAGGTTTCGATTAACCGCTATAACGAGATGATTGGAGATTTGCAGACTCTTATAAGACGTTATTCACAAGCTCCGAAGGTGGCTGAAATCATATCGGGCATAAGCGGACTGGATGCCTCACGAATAAAATAGTCGAATAAAATAAACAACTTTTTTGACTGAGACATTGTTATATCAGAAAAAATAAGTAACTTTGCGACATCACAAGTGCAGCTATCGGTTTTAGTCCCGATACCAGCACTCTAAAATGGAAAAGAAGCCGTGCATTTTGTCTGCTCGGCTTCTCCTTTTTTATATCCGAAATTAAATCTAAGAAAGGACTTTTATATCGTAAGCATTAATTGAAGTACACCTTTTAGGGGTTGTAGTAAGGTAGTAATTTT
>CAMWRV010000079.1 GCA_947176745.1 uncultured Muribaculaceae bacterium | reverse complement strand
TCCGGCTCTCAGGCCGCCCGCATTCTTCATGTCCCGATGGATCTCCAGAGTCGCGAATCAATTCGCGAGACCGTCGGCGGCTCATCTCTTTTCCTTTATTCGAAAACCATGCCCGAGAATGTTGCCGGTGCCGCCGGGCAGGCTCTCCGCCTTGACGGTTTCTCCGCTTACGCGCAGGGCAACGTCCGCCCCGGCGACAAGGCCGCATCTTCGCTTACCTTCTCGATGTGGGTTGCGCCCGAGACTTATCCGGTTATCGCTCTCGATACCCCGACGGAACAGAAAATCCGGCTCGCCGGAACGCTCGACGACCAGACTCGCGCCGGATGGCAGTTCTCGCTCGGATACACCGGCAAGTATGCCTTCGAATGCTATTCCGCAGGATGGAAGGTCTCTGTCGAGGCTTCAGATATCCTCCCCTCTTATGAATGGAGTCATCTGGTGGCCGTTGTCGACGGCGCGTCGAAGACGGTGACTCTCTACCGCAACGGCGTGAAGGCCGGCGAGGCGCGCACCATGGGCTCGTGCGACAATTCCGCCACAAAGCTCACCATCGGACGTGACGCCGACGGTGTCTTCTCCGGCCCTTTCATGATCAACACGTTCAATGGCCTGATTGATGATATCGAGATTCACGACCGTGCCATGACGGCTTCGGAAGTGGCCGCTTTCTCTCCCGAGCATGCGGCTGACCTGTCGGTGCCCGCTTCGCGTTACGAGGGGCAGAGACTGCGTCCCCGGTTCCACGGCATGCCGGCCACGGCCTGGACCAACGAGTGCCACGGCATGACCTATTCGGGCGGACGCTGGCATCTCTTCTTCCAGAAGAACGCCAACGGCCCCTACATGACCCGGCTCCACTGGGGGCATATCTCTTCGCCCGATCTCATCAACTGGCGCGAGGAGCGTATCGCCATAGCTCCCGGCGATCCATATGACATAAAGGGTTGCTGGAGCGGTGCGATCGTCACCGACGATGTGCTGACCGGCGGAAAACCGGCCGCCATCTATACAGCCGTCGATTACGCAAAAGCGACCATATGCATGGCCACTCCGCAGGATGATGACCTGATAAAGTGGAACAAGTCGACGTCCAATCCTCTCATCAATGGCCGTCCTTCAGGTCTGAGCGACGATTTCCGCGATCCTTATTTCTTCCGCAACGGCGATGATGCCTACATGATCGTCGGCACTTCCAAAAGTGGACTCGGGGCCGTGACTCTCCACAAGATGGATCCTGTGACGAAACGCTTCACCAACGACGGCCGCATTTTCTTCTCCGCATCCGACGCCGCATCGCAGGGCACTTTCTGGGAGATGCCCAACATCACCCCCATGCCGGGTGGCAAATGGCTGTTCACCGTTACTCCTCTCGGCACTTCGCAGGGTGTGCGCTGCCTCTACTGGGTCGGTTCGATCAATGCCGACGGCACTTTCGCTCCTGAATCAGGCCCGCGCACTGTCGAGTTGAATTCGCGCGACGGTTACGGCATGCTCTCCCCCACTGTCTATACGCACGATGGCCGGACCATAGCTCTCGGCATAGTGCCCGACAAGCTGCCGGGCGAGAACAATTATTCTCTCGGATGGGCGCACTGCTATTCTCTGCCGCGTGAGTGGAGTCTCGCAGCCGACGGATCTCTGGTCCAGAAACCTTATTCGGGTCTGACGGCCATGCGTTCCGACAAGCGCTTCTCTCTTTCCGACACGGATTTCGACGGCTCCCGTTCTCTTGATCCTGTCAGCGGTTGCCGCGCCGAGATTCTGGCCCGGTTCACTGTCGGCACCTCCCGCTTCGGGTTCGACATATTCGGCGACGGCTCTTCTGCCGGCAAGGTCTATTACAACCCGTCGACAGGCGAGATCGTGGCTGACTTCTCAGCCTTGAGCCGATGGACAAACGACGCGCATGTCTACGACGGCGTCTACCGCATGGCTCTTCCGGAGCGTCCCGCCGCCGGTTCGGAAATGAAGATCAATCTCTTCATCGACGGCTCGGTTCTCGATATTTTCGTCAACGACCGCTGGGCGCAGTCCATCCGCGTCTTCCCCCTCTCGGAAACAGCCGACGGCATATCTGTCTTCTCCGAAGGACGCACAAGAGTCCTGTCGCTCGACGCTTGGAATCTTGCTTCGGGCGGAGCCGGAATCGGAGACATTGCCGACGACGCCTTTGAAGCGACCGATCAGCTCGTCGATGTGTATGACATGCAGGGTCGCCGGGTGCGGGCCGGAGTCGCCCGCGCCTCGGCAGTCGAGGGGCTCGACAGCGGCATCTATCTGGTCGGAGGCAAAAAATACGTGGTCCGATAGACTTATCTTTTAAATATTACCGTTAATCAAGGGAAACGCACCAGCGTTTCCCTTGATTGCTAAAATAGCTAAAGTAGCTAAAATAGCTAAGTTAGCTAAAATAGCTGTCTTAGCTAAAAAACCGACCTAACTCTCATCAACCATGACCCTTATAGACACTCTTAAAGAAAGAATCCTCGCCGGCGGCGACATAACCCCCGACGAGGCTTACGAGCTTTGCGACGCGGCCCCCTCTTGCCGCGAGTCTCTCTATGCCGCCGCTGCCGAAATCACGGTACGCTTCTGTCCTCCCGTTTTCGACTCCTGCTCGATCGTGAACGCTCGCTCGGGCAAGTGCCCTGAAAACTGCAAGTGGTGCGCGCAGTCGGCGCATTTCAAGACCAAGGTTGAGGTCTATCCCCTTATATCGCGCGAGGAGTGCATGCGCCACGCGTCGCACAACGCGTCGCAGGGCATACGCCGATTCTCTCTCGTTGCGTCCGGCCGCAAGATGTCGGGTCTGGAGCTCGACCGCGCCTGCTCTTATTACGACGAACTGAACCGCAAGGGTGGCATAAGCCTATGTGCCTCGATGGGACTTCTCGACCGCGCCGAGCTGCAGAAGCTCTGGGACGCCGGAGTGCGCCGCTACCACTGCAATCTTGAGGCCGCTCCCGACTTCTTCGCCGGACTCTGCACCACCCATACCATCGAAGACAAGATAAAGACGATCGACGCGGCCCGCGAGATCGGTTTCGAGGTCTGCTCGGGCGGTATCATAGGCATGGGCGAGACGCCGCGCCAGCGCGTCGGACTCGCGCTCGCCCTGCGTCGCGTGGAGCCGCATTCGATTCCCATCAACATTCTCTGCCCTATCGAGGGCACGCCGCTTGAGGGCAGTGCTCCCCTCTCAGACGAGGAAGTGCTCGATGCTATCGCGCTCTTCCGGTTCGTGCATCCGCGCACCACTCTCCGCTTCGCCGGAGGACGCGCTTCGCTCGGACGCGAGACGCAGCTCCGCGCCATGCGTATCGGCATGAACGGAGGCGTGGTCGGCGACCTTCTCACCACCATCGGCTCGACCGTGGCCGACGACAAGACCCTCGTCTCCGACGCCGGAATGCAGTTCTGACCTCGTGACCATTTTGAGATTGAATCATCATTCTTAACCCGCTGCAATCTTCTTGCAGCGGGTTAATTTTTTTTAATTCTTTATTTTTGTGCAATATTATGATAACGTGGCCAAATATATTAACTTTGCAGTAGAAATATTTATATTATTTGTTATGGCAGTAAAAAAGAAAGCGGCTGCGGCTCCCCGCGTCCGCATATCGGATAAAGATGAGAAACTGAAGGCTCTCGGCGTGACGATGGCCCATCTGGAGAAGGATTTCGGCACTGGCGCGGTGATGCGTCTCGGCGACGGTGCGGTGCAGGATATCGAGACGATCCCCACCGGATCGCTCGGTCTCGACCTGGCTCTGGGTGTCGGCGGTCTGCCGCGAGGCCGTATCACCGAGATCTACGGCCCTGAGTCTTCGGGTAAGACCACTCTGGCTATCCACGTCATAGCCGAGGCCCAGAAGCAGGGTGGCATCTGCGCCATAATCGACGCCGAGCACGCTTTCGACCGCTTCTATGCCGAAAAACTCGGTGTAGACGTCAACAATCTCTGGCTCGCGCAGCCCGACAACGGCGAGCAGGCTCTCGACATTGCGGAGCAGCTCATCAATTCGGGCGCGATCGACGTGCTCGTCATCGACTCTGTGGCCGCCCTGACGCCCAAGGCCGAGATCGAGGGGGAGATGGGTGAGAAGAATGTCGGTCTCCACGCACGCCTCATGTCGCAGGCCATGCGCAAGCTCACCGGCACAATCTCGCGCACGCGCACATGCTGCATCTTCATCAACCAGATCCGCGAGAAGATCGGCGTCGTTTACGGCAATCCCGAGACTACCACCGGCGGCAACGCCCTCAAGTTCTATTCATCCGTGCGTATCGAAATCCGCTCTTCATCATATATCAAGGAAAATGACGTGACTGTCGGACGCCTCACCAAGGTGAAGGTGGTCAAGAACAAGGTGGCTCCTCCCTTCATGAAGGCGGAGTTCGAGATTATGTTCGGCGAGGGCATCTCGAAATCGGGCGAGATCCTCGATCTCGCTGTGGAGTTCGGCATCGTCAAGAAGTCGGGCGCATGGTTCTCTTATAACGGCTCGAAGCTCGGACAGGGCCGCGAGGCGGTGAAGCGGGTGCTCGCCGACAATCCGGAGCTTTCTGAAGAACTTGAGAAGCTCGTGCATGAGAAGGTGAAGGAGAAGAAGTCTGCACCCAAGACGACACGCAGCCCCTTCCTTCCCGGCAAGGATACGAAGAAGACTGAGGTAGAATCGGCCGACGAGTCGGCCGCCGACGATCTTCCCGACGACTCTGCCGATGCGGGCGAGGATCTCTTCGGAGACGACTTCGACATCGAGATCGAGGAGTGACCTGCCGCCGGCAGTGCCACTGTATCACAATAACAAAAAAGTCAATGCGCACTCGCATTGACTTTTTTGTTGTCGGTTTTATTTAGGGTCTTATTTCTCGCGCATGAAGATCGCGATCGGAGTGCCGTGGAAGTCCCACTGCTCGCGTATCTTGTTCTCCAGAAATCTTCGGTAAGGCTCTTTCACCCACTGCGGAAGGTTGCAGAAGAACACGAATGTCGGTATGATCGCCTCCTTGAGCATCGTCACATACTTGATCTTGACGAACTTCCCTTTGTTGCTCGGCGGCGGTGTGACGGCGATCTGCTCAAGCATGTAGGTGTTGAGCTGCGAGGTCGGTATCACGCGGCGGCGGTTGTTGTAGACCGCGATCGCCGTTTCAAGCACCTTGAAGATGCGCTGCTTGGTGAGCGCCGAGGTGAAGATGATCGGGAAGTCGGTGAACGGTGCGAAACGGTTGCGTATCGCATCCTCATACCGCTTCTGGGCCTGTATCGACTTGTCTTCCACAAGATCCCACTTGTTGACACACACCACAAGACCCTTGCGGTTGCGCTGTATCAGGCCGAAGATGTTGGCGTCCTGCCCCTCGATGCCGCGTGTGGCGTCTATCATCAGTATGCACACGTCCGACGCCTCGATGGCGCGGATCGAGCGGATCACCGAGTAATACTCGATATCCTCGTTGACTTTCTGCTTCTTGCGGATTCCGGCCGTGTCGACAAGATAGAAGTCGAAGCCGAACTTGTTGTAGCGGTGATAGATCGAGTCGCGGGTCGTGCCGGCTATGTCGGTCACGATGTGGCGCTCCTCGCCGATGAAGGCGTTGATCAGCGATGACTTGCCGGCGTTCGGACGCCCCACGATCGCGAATTTCGCCACGTTTTCCTCGGGTGCCTCCTCCTCCTCTTTCTCGGGCATGTCTTTCACGATCTCGTCGAGAAGATCGCCGGTGCCTGATCCGTTGGCCGACGAAACCTCGATCGGGTCGCCCAGTCCGAACGAATAGAACTCGGCGGCGTTGAAGCGCGCGTCGCCCACATCCTCTTTGTTGGCCACCACGATGACCGGTTTCTTCGACCGGCGCAGGATCTGCGCCACCTTGTCGTCAAGGTCGGTCACGCCGGTGGTCGAGTCGACCACGAAGAGTATCACGTCGGCCTCCTCGATGGCAATCTCCACCTGCTTGTTGATCTCCTCCTCGAAAACGTCGTCGGAGTTGACCACCCATCCGCCTGTATCGACGATCGAGAATTCCTGTCCGTTCCAGTCGACCTTGCCGTACTGGCGGTCGCGCGTCGTGCCGGCGGTGTTGTCGACAATCGCGCTTCTTGTCTGCGTCAAGCGGTTGAAGAGTGTCGATTTGCCGACATTCGGCCGCCCTACTATTGCTATTAATTTGCTCATTTGTTATTTTTTAACAGCTTCCTGATTTCTATCGCCTCTGTCCGGACCGGGAGCAGCGCCTCTCCGAGGCGTTGACCCTCTCTCTGCCGTGCCGTCCAGACCGGGAGCAGCGCCTCTCCGAGGCGTTGACATACTGTCAGCCGTGCCGTCCGGACCGGGAGCAGCGCCTCTCCGAGGCGTTGACATACTGTCAGCCGTGCCGTCCGG
>CAMWRV010000078.1 GCA_947176745.1 uncultured Muribaculaceae bacterium | reverse complement strand
AGGAGGCATACGAACTTATTGACTTTGCAGCCGAGAGCCGTAAGCGAGTGAAAGACCAGCTCTATCTTATCGACGAGACATTCCGCAATGAACCTGCAATATTCAAGTATGAGCTGCTTAAACAGCACGGTGAGATAAAGACTGTTGACACTCTTGAACGTATCAGCAACAACATAGATGATGTCGTAGAGGAAACAGCCGAAGAAGAAGCAGGTGACACCGCAACTGCTACCACAGAAACATCCAACGATATTTCGTCCCCGGCAAATAACGCCGAGCCTTCTGCTGAGACGCCCAAACCCAAGCGGAAGAGAATTGCAGACACACGCCAAAAGACCCTTTCCTTTAGACTGGGTCAGACCGGTGTGACTTATGAAAAACTGTTTGCTCCATATCTGGCAAACGCTAAGGAAATAGTGGTCGAAGACCCTTATATCCGTGCCCCTTGGCAGGTAAAGAACCTGATGGAGTTCATCACCATGCTGATTGACACAAGAGAATCGGTAGAGGGACTGAGAATTAAACTCTATACTTCTGAGGAAGAAGAGAAGATCCCGGAACTTATTGACCGTCTTGACGACATCAAGGACGACCTTGTGGAGTATGGCATTGAGTTTGATTATACCTTCAGAGATTTCCACGACCGTGCCATAACGACCGATGACGGGTGGCGTATTGTACCCGGAAGGGGTCTGGACATATATGAAAAGTATAGTCCTTACAGTGTGGCATCTTCCCGTCAGGTACGGCGCAAGTGCAAAGAGTTCTCTGTCGATTACGTAAGAGCTGACGGTACCTCAAGAGGCCTCGACCTTCGCAAAGCGACCGATGTAGAGAAAGTATTAGGAGATTAAAATGGATACCGCACTCTCTCAAAAGGGGTCAAACTCTCGCGCCTTTTCCACACTATCCCACACTTACGGAATATTACGAGAAACTGCATCCGAGTTAAGAACCGCCGTATGCCGAACGGCACGTACGGTGGTGTGAGAGGTCGGTAAACACGAAAGTAGGAGATAAACACCCTATGATTAGTGTTTGCTTCCTACTTGATTGTTTTTCAACATGTTATAAAAAAGAGGCTGCGCCTATTTTGACACAGCCTCTTGTTTTCATAGATGATGGGGTCTTATATCTCTTTCAGGGGGAGGCCTTCTGAGACCGCTTTGAGAATAAGGTCGGCTACGTTGCGTGCGTTGAACTTTTCCAACAGATGGCGTCGGTGGGTTTCAGTTGTGTTCGGTGAAATGCCAAGAGTCACCGATATTTCTTCTGTGGTGGCTCCGGCCGCCAGCATGCGCAATACGTCCATCTCTCTTTCAGTCGGACGAGGATGGCAGTCCATGGCGTTTTTAAGTACACGCGCCGCATGGCTGTAAAACCGCCCTCCCTCGAGCACTGCGGTCAGAGCCCGTGAAATCTCATATATGTCAGAACTCTTGAATAATATTCCTTCGACGTCGGCGTCAAGAAACGCGCGCATATACCAGGCCTGTTCGTGAACTGTGTGGACTATTACCTTCATGGCCGGGTATTCTGATCGAATGAATCGCAGAAGTTCAAGCCCGTCGGCATCCGGTAGTCCGATGTCAAATATGCATAGGTCGTAAGTGCTTTCCCTCAGGTTTTCGAGAACTGCCGCCGCTGTGCCTGCCGTGTCGACCGAGCATTTCTGCCCGAGTGTCTCTTTGACTATCGACACCATGCCTTTCAATACAATCTGATGGTCGTCTACTAATATTATACGCGTCTTTTTCATCGACTGCAAAGTTAACGCAACGATGTGAATTGTCAATCACGGAATTCAGTGGTATAATCGTCTTAAGTAAGTGTTCAAATTTAATTTATACAATATGCGAGCTTGTTTTTTAGACGATTCCGGTGCGGAGCGAAGGAGCATAGCGTGCTATGCGACTGAGCGACAAGCCGGAAGCGGCAAAAAAGAAGCCGCAGATTGTATAAAAGATATTTCAGCACTTACTATCGGTTAAATTTGAACACTTACTTATATTTTTATTGTCACAACTGTGCCGTCATTTTCTTCCCGGGTCTCTATGACGGCATGTATCAGTCCGGCGCGCCGCTTCACAGTGGCAAGCCCGATACCGCTCACTCTGTTGGTGGCGTCGTTGTGTCTGGCTGATGGTTTGTAGCGTAGTTCCATTGTTGTTCCCGAAGTATCGTACATGGCCGATATTTCCGCCGACTGTGCGCCGGAGTGCGACATTATGTTGGCGCACAGTTCCTGAATTATACGATACACTTCGTAGGCGGTTTCTTTTGGGAGGCTTGGGGTTCCTTGCGAGCTGTATCTGAAAAATCCCTTGCTTCTTGCCGCATAGACGCGCAGAAGTTCATCGAGATCTGTATCGCCGAACCGGGGAGGCATAAGCTCGTGCGAAATATATCTCACATCCTCGCGAATACGCTTCACGCTGTCAGTGATTTCCGATATGTCGGTGTTGCTGGTCTGCATCAGCAGCGACACACCGTAAAGATCGTTGCAGACGCCATCGTGAAGTTCTCGGGCGAGTCTGGCCCGTTCTTCCTCAATGCCTTTAAGTTGTGCGCGTATTTTCTCGACAGCTTCGCGGCGTCGTCGGAGAATGATGAATGTTCCTGCGGCAATCATGGTCAGGAAAGCCAGCGCGATCCACACGGTCATCCATAACCGGTTGCGGTCTCGTTGCGATTCAAGACGCGAGATGGTCAGATCTTTCTGTAGGGTTTCATATTTGACGTTGAATTCGCTTAGCTCACGGTCGATGTCGCTGTTTCGCAGAGAATCTGAAATCGCGATGCTGCGTTCGTATGCGTCTGCCATATTGGCGGTTTCTCCGAGTGATCTGTAGTTGCGCGCCACCCGCAGCCACAGACGGTCAAGCGGCATGTATGTGCCAGCGTCTTTATGGTTGAGAATCCGCTTCTGTATGTCAAGGCTTTCACGGAATCTTCCCATGTCGGCAAGCAGGATATAGCTTTCCTCAAGAAAGCCGATGCTTTCCACCGATCCTTCGGGCAGCAAGGGTAGGAGACGATTTCCCTTTTCCATATAGGCGGCTACAGAATCGTTCTGTCCGTTATGGTGATACATGTCGATGATTGATGTATAGGCCTTTAATGCATACCTCGGTATTCCTTTGTTCTCAGCCATCGACACGATACGTTTCTCGATGTCGATCCCTTCTTTCTTCAGGCCTGATTTATATAGGATCAGGCCGGCCTGTGAGCCTACATACATCATCACCTCTATGTTATCGGATTTCTCTGCGCAGACCACTGCCTTGCGGGCGAATGGAACCGCGTCGCTTATGCGTCCGGTATTGGTGTAAAGTATTGCGGTCGATATGAGTATATGCGCCTCGTCGTCGGGATCGGCGCCATGACGGTGCATTATGTCAAGAGCTTCAGTGTAGCAAGACAGAGCCGAGTCGGGTTTCTGAGCCACGCGAAGCATGACACCAAGGTCTCCAAGTGCCTGTATCTCCAGACTGTGATCGCCGGCTCGCCGGCTTGCTGCAAGTGCCTCACGGAGCCGTGAAATGCCTTTTGATGTATCTCCCTTGGAAAACCATGCGTTGCCTTCCACTATCAGAAGAGCGGCCTGTTGTGCGTTGTTGGTTCTGTTATGTCTGCGTATGCTGTCGGTAAGCGAGATGGCTTTTTCCGGGTCTGTGTCGGTCATAGCCGATGCGTATTCGATTTCTTCATCCACGCTGCGCTTGGTTCCGGATGCGATGGCGAGAGGGGAGAGGGTGAGAGACAGAACTCCGATAATTGCTGTTATTGCTATAATTCTCTTCATATTCATTGAGTTATTCTCTTTTCGGGCAAATTTAATAAATTAAAACAATACTGGCAAACGCGCATATCACGGAATGCCGTGATTGCTGTTCTTTAATCGATGGATAACTTTGCCGATGAAACAACAATATCACTTATAGATTATGAACAAAAGGATTATGGCGATATTTTTCGCCGCGTCACTGATTGTAGGCGTAACGCCTGCGCATGCTCAGTTTCTGAAAAAACTCGGCAAAGCTCTCGACAAAGTGGCTAATGCCGGCAATAATGACACTAACAACGGCCTCGGTCGTCGCCTCGGCAAAAGCATACAGGTGGGCACTATGACTATGTCGGCTTACGGAGACAATCCGGGTGTGGGTTTCAATTTCGGCAAATGTTACCGCAAGGATGGAGCTGTAATACTGACTTTCCAATATCCCTCACAGGGCCCGAAAGATGTGGAGAATGTGTGTATACGTAACTATGGCGATGACGCCACGCAGGTCTACGGTCCTGCAGGTGTGTTGTACGACATATCGTTGATCTGCTTCGGAGAACGAGAAAGCCGTGAAGGTGTGTCATACAATGTGCCTCAGGGAGGATTCACAAACGGATATCTGGTCATCAAGGGAGTGCCAGAATCTGTTTCAAGTCTTCCGAAAGTGGTGTTCCGGAGCTCAGGCCAGTATCCGATGGATGCTGTTGTCCACCGCTATGCGTTTGTTCTTGAGAACGTGACCATAGAGCCGGAAGAAACTCCGGCACAAGTAAATTACACCATGCCGCAGGGAGGCTGGAAGCTGACGTCGCAGGGTGTGGGGCCCGTTCGTATAGGTGAATCGGTTTCAGGATTGCCTTCAGAAGTGAAAGGTCTCTACAGTAAGGTTCGCCGGGATGGAACATCTCTTTATTTTGAACTCAACGGCAATGATGTGATGTATGCCGAGACTGCGACCGGCAAGATCGCGATGCTTCATGTGTCTGGAGATAATATTGCCATAGAAGTGGCTGGAAAGACATTCCGAGTCGGTGGTGATGTCGATCTTCTCAAGACTCTGCAAGGAGTGAAAGGCAACAGTTATGACGACGATGCGGAATATCAGGGCATACGTATCTCTGGACATGATTCCGAAATTCAGATCTTTATTGTCGGACAGTGATCCGGCATGCCGGAATGGTTTTCACTACAAAAGACTCAACTTAAAACAATATATATTAATGAAAACTAAAATTTTATTCTGCGTTCTTGCCTCTATGGCAATCCTGTGCTCTTGCGGGGGTGGTAAATCAAAACTTGCAGAGATCGCGGAGGCTTACGTCCAAATAGGTGTCAACAACGAAAAGTATGCCGAAGGCTATCGTGCCCTGTACGAAATGCCTAAGGACAAGCAGGAAGCGGGGTTGAACGCCCTCAATTCCAGAACCGAGAAGTGGATAGCGGAAAACGAAGACTTGGCTAAAAAGGCTGAAAAACTTGCATCCGATCTTCTCGATACGGATTTTCCCTGTTCCGCATCGGAAAATTCCGGAATTACAGTAAAATCCGCCAGATTCACTACTGCCACAGCTGACGGGAAAGTCGCGAATTTTGTAATTGCCATTGATTTCGAAGGCTCGCTTGGCGGTAAGCCATATTTCTCTTTGATGGCAGGAGACCAATCCGTCTATAGATCGCTCGGCTTGTTGATGGATAATGGCCAGATGTCAGTCAATTTTCGCATTAATCTCAAAAATGCCCAGACATTCACAGCTGTCGATGCCTTGCGTATAGAGGTGAAATGAGATGGTAAAATGGAAAAACTGGCGCGAAACCTCTGAAAATTTGCATATCAGGAATTAAAATATTAACTTTGCACCGCAAAAATGCGGGATGCCTCCGCAGGTATCCAGCATTTTGCAGTAAACAAACACTTTAATAAATAACACATTCAGATTATGAATCGTTACGAAACCGTTTTCATTTTGACTCCCGTTTTGTCTGACGAACAGATGAAGGAAGCGGTAGAAAAATTCAAGGATGTGCTCAAGCAGAACGACGCCACTCTCGTCAACGAGGAGCTCTGGGGTCTCCGCAAGCTCGCATATCCCATCCAGAAGAAATCGACAGGCTTCTACTGCCTGTTTGAGTTTGAGGCTGCCCCCACAATCGTAAAGCGCCTTGAGACTGCGTTCCGCCGCGACGAGCGCGTGATCCGCTTCCTTACATTCCGTCTTGACAAGTACGCTGCGGAATATGCTGAGAAGCGTCGCAGACTGAGAGCAGAGAAACCCCAGGTTGAACCCGCCGAGGCTCCCGCCGAGGCCACTGAAGCAAAGGAGGCATAACAATGGCAGCAAACAACGAAATCCGCTATCTCACTCCCCTTACCGTAGATACGAAAAAGAAGAAATACTGTCGTTTCAAACGCAGCGGCATCAAGTACATCGACTACAAGGATCCCGAGTTCCTCAAGAAGTTCCTCAACGAGCAGGGTAAGATTCTTCCCCGCCGCATCACAGGCACTTCGCTCAAGTTCCAGCGTCGTGTGGCTCAGGCCGTGAAGCGCGCGCGTCACCTCGCGCTCCTTCCCTACGTGACCGACCTTATGAAATAATCATTCTTAAAACGTATCAACAATGAAAGTAATTCTCAAGGAAAATATCCCCAGCTTAGGTTATAAGGATGATGTTGTCGAGGTGAAGAGCGGTTATGGCCGCAACTACCTCATCCCCCAGGGTATGGCCATCATCGCTTCTGATGCTGCTCTCAAGCGTCTCGCAGAGGATCAGAAACAGCGTGCCCACAAGATCGCCAAGATTCACGAGGAGGCTGCCGCAGCTGCCGCAGCTCTCGAGGGCGTGAAGCTCGTGATCGCCGCCAAGGCTGCCGCCAACGGCAATATCTACGGCTCGGTCAATGCTGCCCGCATCGCCGAGGAGCTCGTTAAGCTCGGTCACAACATCGATCGCAAGATCATCGAGATCGAGGCAATCAAGACTATCGGCACTCACACTGCCGTTGTCCGCTTCCTCCGCGACGTGTCGGCTGATGTAGAGGTCGA
>CAMWRV010000077.1 GCA_947176745.1 uncultured Muribaculaceae bacterium | reverse complement strand
GTGGCCATATCCGACATCTACACGGTGCTCGGACAATATATGGGTTCGAACTATGTCAACGATTTCGTCGACTTCGACCGGACATTCCAAGTCACGATGGAGGCCGACGGGGCATCGCGCACCAATCCCGACGACGTGCTGAAACTCAGCGTCCGCAATTCGGCCGGCGACATGGTTCCGTTCTCGGCGTTCGCCACAGTGACGGAGGTGATGGGAGAATCTAACGTCAACCGCTACAACATGTACACTACGGCATCGCTCACTGCCACCCCGGCCAGTGGAGTAAGCTCGTCTGAAGGCATAAAGGCGATGGAAGAGATAGTCACATCCACGCTCGGCCAGAACTATTCATACGCCTGGACAGGCATGGCCTACGAAGAGAACGAATCGGGCACGACTGTGACTGCAGTGTTCATATTCGCCATAATCATGACTCTTCTCGTGCTCGCCGCGCAGTATGAGAGCTGGACCGACCCGATCGCCGTGGTGTTCGCCATGCCGATCGCGGTGCTGGGCACACTTCTGGGCACAATGCTCATGAGCGAGGACATCAATATCTACACACAGATCGGTCTGATTCTCGTGCTGGGCATGTCGGCCAAGAACGCCATCCTCATCGTGGAGTACGCCATGGACTTCCGCAAGACCGGCGTACCGATCGTAAAAGCCGCCCACGACGCGGGCGTCATAAGATTCAGGCCGATCATGATGACCGCGCTCGCGTTCATCTTCGGCGTCATGCCGATGCTGTTCTCGACCGGCGCCGGCGCGAACTCGCGCATCGACCTCGGCACCGCGGTGGTGTTCGGCATGGTTGTCAACGCTCTGATAGGCACGACTTGTGTACCGGCGTTCTGGGTTGTGATGCAGCGGCTTCAGGAGAGATTCCGCGGCAAGCGCGATACGGACGCCGACAGCAACGGTGTGCCGTCGGCACAGTCGGCCATCGACAACACCGTGTGAAGTCCGGAATCGGCACGCAAAACCGTCACCGGCTCGTCATAGCGGCCCTCGCGCATGAACGCTATGTCGAGCCGGCTTATCTGTGTCTCGTCCATTTCGCGGAGCGAGAAGCGGTTGAGCAGCATAGTGACATAGCGCACGGTATTGACATGCCTGTAGAAATCAAGATCGGCGTAGCCGAATGTCCTGACCACGCCCGGAGCAGTGGCGCGGACAGCTCCGCACGGCAACGGATCCTCATGTCCGGCATCGACTACAACCGGATGTCTGCCCGGACGCCCTGCAGGGCATTTTCTTGAAGACACCATGCATTCGGGCAGCGACAGATGCGACAGGCCGGCGTTCTCGCGTGTGCGCGTGTCGAGCACCATCCAGACGGACACGGCATAACCCACCGGAGTTCCGGCTGCATCGGCTATCATGAAGTCGCGCACGGAGAAATGACGGTTCCACGATTCGATCCACGTGGTGACTGAGTAAGTCTCGTTCACCTTCGGATAACGGTTCATCTCTATCGCAAGACGCGACAGAACCCATCCGCATCCGCGTGCTTCCATGGCCGGATTTCCGATTCCGAGAGAGTTGGCATGAGCGGTCGCGATATCGATAATCCTTGATGTCAGCGAAGGGAGCGACATCTCCTGCTGCGCGTTTGCCTCTCCGGCGGAGAGGAAGAATGTCTGTGTGAATTCGGCCACGGCGTTGCCTGTGGCAGCCGTGGCCATGTCGGTTAAATCAGGAGCTATCATTTTATATACTCATAGAGTTCGGCGGGAGTCATCCGCGCGGCTTCGGAAGCCGGCACAGGGATGTTGCGGAATGCCGTGACACGTGCGCCGGGAATGATGGCGTCGAGGATCTCCTGCTGTGTCGGCACCGTTTTTAGCGCGCGGTACTCGTCGAATGTCCAGCGGGTGAAGACCGAACCATCCGATATGCCCTGACGGTTGAGCCACCATCCTCCTCCTATCTCAGTGGGCTGCGACCCGGCAGTCAGGTCCGACGGGGCAGGAAAATATACGAGGCGTCCGTCCGCGCCGAGGGTTACTGCGACCTTGTCGGCATAGTCTCCGCTCATCTGAAAGGCCGATGCCTTGAGTACCCTGTAATTAGGTGCTGATCCGGCCACATCCTGCCCGAGTTGCTCAGGCTTGACAGAAGGTACAGTCGTGGTTGTGGTTGTCGTGGTTGTGGTTGTCGTCACTGTTGTCATGTTTGACTTTGGCGAACAGGCCGTGAGCATAGCGGCAGCCGGGATAAGGTAAAAAAACTTTTTCATGTCTATAAGAGCTTGTTTATTATTTGCGGCAGCGGTGCGATGTCTTACCGCCGTCGGGGTCGCTGTCCTGACATCGGGCAGTAAGCGGAAATAACCGTTACGGCATAGAGGTCATGACAAAAAGTATCGGAATGCAAATCTAACACAAATTTCTGAAAAAAGAAAGCGGACGCCATGTGGCGTCCGCTTTTATGATGAAACTGCGGTGCAGTATTCGTCTTGATCAAGATATCTTCTTATTACTTAGAAGATAGCCTTTGTAGCCTTGTTGCCCTCTTTCACGATAACAACCTGACCTGCCTCGGGATTAGCGATCTCAACACCCTGGAGGTTGAAGTAGCGCTTTGCAGCAGCGTCAGCGTCGTTGATGATGCCGTCAACACCTGACTCTGCAACGAATGTAAGAGTCGATGCTGCACAGCTGAATGAATAAGAACCGAGCGAATAGCCACCGTAGGTATACATGTCGCATACATTGGCTACAAGAGGACTTTCGATATTGATAGTCACATTATTACCATTGCGGGTCAGCGAGCTGGCGGTGTCACCGTACCATTCAACTTCCTCGATAACCTCGTCGTAGCTGTAGTCGAGCATGTAGTAGAGATAGCCCTCGTTGTTGGCAAAGTAGAGCTGACCCATGGGCCACAGCTGCATATCAGTGAAACCTGAGTATACGCAGGGCTTAACAAGAACGCAGTTGGGGTTGGTTGCATTGATGTAGATGTAACCGTCAGTGCCGTCGTTTACATCCTTGAACGGAGTAGTGCTGCCGAAAGGATTGACGATAAGGAACTCATCTGTACCGTCAGCTTTCTGCATAACAGTCACATCGTAAGCTGAGGGATATGCTGAACCATAGAATCCTTCTGTGGGGATCAGTCTGTTGGTGAATGAACCTTTGCCGAGGCTCTTCCAGTCAGCTGCGTTGTACTCGAAAAGCTGCTCGTTCTCAGAACCGTATACAGTCACGGGAGTAAGAATGACATTGTAGTCGATTGCAAGAGCATAACTCTCCGCGTAGGAGGCCTCATCGGCAAACCAGAAGCATACACCGCCGAGACCTGCAAGACATCCGTCACCGTACATCGGCTGACCTGCTGACGTCACACCCTCGGAGCATATAGTGATCGTACATGCAGCAGTGCGCGCGCTAGAGGATATATCGTAAGGAATAAGCTTGATGGGAGCAGAAGGATCCTCATTGTCGACAACCTGCTCGGGGATGGTAATTGTACCCTTGGCCGGGTCAAGCGTTCCGGTCACATACATACCTCCGAACTGGAAGTCGGATGAGCGCTGGCAAAGACCGTAGATCTTCACATCATTAGCGCCGGCTCCTTTTTCGATAATTACGGTTCCGGTGTGCTTGTCACTGTCGAAGCCTGTGTTGAAATAGAAATTGTACGCACCCACGAGATCATCAACAGAAGAAACCTGAAGAGCCTTCTGCATATCGCTCTGACGCTCGATCTTGACATTCTCCTCGAAATTTGCGAGACCAGTGCACTCAAGTGCGGTTCTGGATGCAGCAAGATTGCCGGCCATGGCTGAAACGCTGACAGTTGCAGCGAGTGCCAATGTTGTGTAAAGATTTCTCATCCTTGTTAAATTTTAATTGTGAATATTTGATTGTACATTTGATTGCGGATACTGAATAATCTGTAACCTTAATTCTATGATAGGCAAAGTTACATATTTTTTTTTAAACTGCAAATATTTTTAAAGATTTTCTCCGAAATTTATCTTATAAGCGAAATGACTTACATTTTAAATTCAAAAAATTCAAATAATTGCAAAAATGACACTTCTATGACCACATTACTATCAGCCACATCTTCGATCAATCAAAAGCGGCGGATTCAAAATGAATCCGCCGCTCTGAACTGACCTGCAATTTATCAGAATATGATTTTGCGTGCAGTGCCGTTTTTACGACTTATCACGACCTGACCTTTCTCGGGAGTGCCGTCTATACGCACACCCTGAAGTGTGAAGTACTCCGCCTCCTGGTCATCGTCGACAGTAACGCCGTCGACACCGGTCTTGTCAATTGCATATGACATTGTGGCCATCGAACGCTGCACACCATTGAGCACATAAGTGGCTCGAACGGTATAGACTCCGTCGGAAGGTGCTCCAAACATATTGAGATTGACCTTGACCTGATCCGACTCTCCCTTACCGATGAAAGGATATTCGCGGTAAATGTTGTCAAGATATGTCTGATATGCTCCGGTCGCAGGGTTATACCACTGAACACCCATTGTGAGACTTGAATCGAAATATCCAGTCAACACAGTGTAGTCGAGCACGATCTCGACATTCTCGGCATCAGTCACCATATATGTGTTCTTGAATGTGCGGCTACCGATCTCGATATCCTCTGTCGATGCTCCCTCGACCTTAAACTCATCTACATTGACCGACAGGTTGCCCGAAACAGTCTGCATGACGACTGTGCCGTAAGAACCGATAAGAGTGCCCGACGTCTTGTCGATCAACTGGAGAGTATATTCAGTATCCGACGGGAAATAATCTGAGGTAAGACGGTAGAACTTGACAATCCACTGTTGTTCTGTCGATTCGCCGGCTTCGGCCGAAACCATCATCATATCGCCGCCAAACTGATTTACACCATCCTTGACAAGCATCGGCTGGATGCACTGCGACAGATCAAGATCTGTATTGTTGGTGACAGTGGCGCGAAGCATCGTGTTCTTGTCCTGATAGAGCGTCTTGTTGAGCGATACATTTTCGAAAGTGAGCCGCAGGGGGGCAGCGTTGGCTACGGTATATTTCCCTCCTTCGACTGTCAGGATGCAATAGTTGCTGTAACCATAGGTGACAAGCACCGGAAGCCAGGGAGCGTCTTCATAATTGAGGTCCTTTGTGACAAGAGTGACACGATAGACACCGTCGGCGAGACCGGACGGAAGGGTTGCCACAGGGTGCACATTGGTATAGGGATAATAAGTCGAGACGTTAAGACTTGCCGGAGAGCCGACAGATCCCATGCCGCCGGCAGCGTATGTGGCGTCGCCGCCTGCGAGATTCTCGATCATCGCTCCTATCTGAAGATATACTGGCGAATATGATCCGTTGCCCCACCCGAGGGGAGAATAATCGGCCACACCGAAATTGAGAGTATTGCCCGACAGAGTCGCTACGGTGTTTCCGTATTGTGAAAGACGACCGTATTTGATCTTCACAGGTTCTCCTGTGGGCTTCTGCATTCCGATCACGGCATTCTGCCCCCAGTTGAAACCGCCCACCGCACCACCGGTGCCCTGAGCCTCGGGATTGAGCACATCAAGAAGATAATAACCGTCCGACATACCTCCCCAACCCCAGTTGAAGTGGAAATAGCCTTCTCCGTCGTAGCCGTCGCAGATGAATGAGTGACCGCCTTCGAGAGCGGTGCCGTCGTAGATTACGGGGCCGCAATTCTTCAGGTTGTCATAAATAAGCTTGCTCCATTCGGTTGTCGAATAGTAGAGTCGGTCTTCGTAAGTGACATTGGGATCGTAGTTGAAATTATTGACGAGAGCATTGATAAGCTTATAGCTCATGGCACCCGATGAGTTAGCGCCATAGTTCATTTCAACTGCATAACCACAGGCTTTCATCAGATAGGCTACAGCGGCAGCCTGCTCTTCGGTGTAGTTCGAGCCCGTGTATTCGTCGAGCATCTGATCCCATTCGATTGCCTTGATGTCGAGGTTGAGGCGCAGGGTTTTGGTTCCCCATTTATACTGCAGGACGCCCTGTCCCCTTTCGGGATATTTGAAATAATTCATGGCCTGTGCGAAAGAAGTGGCCACACATCCTGTCGGGCACTGGGTGTTTCCTTCGAGAGGAGCTTCGAGATTATATGGCGCACCCTGATTCCAGCGGGTGGTGCATAGAGGATCAATAACTGTCCAGTCAGAGGGAGCGTATGTTCTGTCGCTTTCTGCCGATATGCCTTTCGAAGCAAGATACTCTACACGGCGACCGCATTCGGAAAGCCACCATTTCAACTGCGGAGGGACAGCATTGGCGTCGAACTCCGCTGAATCAGAGTATCCGAGAACCGGCAATGCCAGATCATCTGCGCTCAGAATCGCGAAACCTCTCCCCTCGGGACGCGCGAATACGTAAGCTGCCGCCGAACCGTTGTCGGATTTAGCGGTGTACTTGAGCTGCATGTCGGAGAGAGAGGCAGCCCGTATTTTGGCAGGAGCGTCCGAACGGAAGCGAGCGAGCGCCTGCTCGGGAGTAAGCGGAGCGGCTGCCGAGCCGAACGCCAGCGAGACACCTGCCAGAATGAATGTCATTTGTTTCTTCATATGCTATAAGTTTGTATCAATCCTTAAAATTGCGGATTAAATATTTAGATTGATTAGATTGATCGAAGATGCCACAAAGTAAGCAAAAATAATTTAAAAAAGCAAACATTGTGTGCGACTCTTTGACACATCTCTCCGACCCATCTCTCCGACAAGTCTTGTTGACGCGTCAGGATCTTTGACAAACGGCTATTCTCAAAAGTATCCGTCCGAAATAGGCCGACTTTATCAAAGCGTTTTTGGTTGCGAACTTTG
>CAMWRV010000076.1 GCA_947176745.1 uncultured Muribaculaceae bacterium | reverse complement strand
ACACCCTAATATCCTCATACACAGCAATCTACTCACTTTTCAACGAGGAGGAGTATTAAGCCCACGCAAAAGGATTAACCCAAAGAATACCAAAGAGTTGAGCTTCGCATCACGCGACAGCCCAACTCTTTTTTCTTGCATTTTACCCCCTTTTACTGCAAAATAAACTGGCGTAAAATTAGCGCACCGACAAAAAAGGAATATAAACAATCGGGATAAACTGTCGTATAACTGTTGTAAATTCGCTTAAAATAAAAGAAACGGAACATACAACATGGGCTGCCTTGGAAACCGCGTCAATATAAAACCGTGTCAGAATAATCTTGTAAGGGTTATCCTGACACGCTCTTTTTCGCAGCGGTTCAATCTTTTAGGTTATTCTGATACAGTTAAAGGCATAACAGTCAAAACATATATGACAAATCTCTCAGTCCGGATGTGTCTCAGGCTGAGAGATTGAAAGATGCGATGGTTTCAGGTGTAGTTTATTGAATCTCAAACCTGACATGGCTGGGATGTCATATCGGTTTTGCAAGATTCCGTTCTATAAGGTCATAGTTGCCGGCATTTGCGTCGGTGCGGCGCGGGAAGGTTGCCGCGAGGCTATCCCGGCCATACTTGCGGGCAAAGCGCATGGTGTGGAGCGAGCCGCTTTGAGCCGGACACTGGGCCAGTATGACTGCCTCTGACAAGGCTGCCTAAAGACGGTTGCGGGCCACCAGACGCGTGGGATTGGCCTTGACGCCTATCGGTTGTTCAGACAGCATAAGGCCGCCATTGCGCAATATTGAATCCTCCAGCACCTTGTTCTCACGCGGATGTGTGATGTCGAGTCCGTTTCCCACGATGGCTATCGTGCCACCCTTGACATCAAGACAGCCGCGGTGGGCGGCGGCATCGCATCCGAGGGCGAGACCGCTCACCACCACAAACCCTTTACTGGCATAGTCCGCACCGAGCTGCCAGGCTTTCGTGTTCCCCTCCTTGTCAGCCGAGCGTGCTCCTATTACAGCCACAGCTTTTTCGGCTTCCAGCAGCTTCAGGTTGCCCTTGCAATGTATCACAGGCGGACAGTCGGCACCGATGGCAAGCAGGCGCGCCGGAAACCGTGAATCCTGACACGAAATGCTGATGATACCCTGTTTTTCCTGACGATCGAGTATCGAATTGGCTTTTGCGATATATTCCTCAAGCTGCGGGTCTTCGTCATACAGACGGTCAAACTCCGCAAGGTCGGTCTTCAGTATTGTGCTGACCGGCATGCCCGACATCTGCAATGCCATCACCTCGTCGATATTCAGTTTATTCATCGGTTGATATTTCGATATTGATTTCGTAACCCGATGGTGTCAGGTTCATAAGCAATTTGCTGTCAGGTTTGAAAGCATTGTCAACAATTATGATGCGGTCGCTGTAGACCAGAGCCAGATCGTATAATTCCGCGTTCTCCTTACCCTGCTTTATCTCACCTGGCGTAAAATGGATTTTTTTGCCATTTACACTTTTTACCTCCAGATAGCGTAGCACCGGGTCATTCTTTCTGCGATATAAAAGATCGCAATGGACCTCATGGCGTTGCGACACGTCCGTCACCGATTCGTAGATATCCGGATTGGATTCCAGATATTCACGCACTCTCTTCTCTGCAGATCTGCCGGCATGATCCTTTGTCTGCGAGCTTGTGAAACCTCCATTGCCGGCTCCTGCTCCGGATTTTTCATCCGCTCGTGTAAACGAAACGCTCCCTGAATCCTCTTTTAACGGTTCGTTGCATGACGGGTAGTCATCGCCATACGCGGTCTTGCCCTTTACCAAAACCTCGAACTCGCTCTCGAATCCGTCAAAAAGCCCCATGGCAAGCTCGTTGTAAGTCAGCTCTGCCGGCGAGATGTTATAACGGTGCATGATTTCCTCATACCGGGGCTTTATTCTGGGTGGTTCCTCATCATCGAACTGCCCGATCAGGGGGAACATGGCGAGAACCTCCCTGCTGAATCTGCTCAGCAACATCTCCAGATCGACAAAGCTGTCGGTCTTCTGTTTTGAGGCTATCTGTTTTACCGCCTCGTCAAATGCTGTCAGCCTCCTTGTCCATGCATGGATACTTTCTATCGAATGAGTGTTTTTTATTGACAGCTCCAGCTTTTTGAAAGTGGCGGTCTTGTAGCGAGCTGACAGCCTGCATGCTTCCGCTTCCAGTTGAGATTTATAAAAGGCGTCAAGTGAAATGGCGCGACTCACCTTGTCTCGATCCTCTTTATCCAGACTGAAAAGCAGATTGTAATATTCAAGTCCGCTGAAATCCTTTAACTCCACCAAAGGATCGGGTAGTTTTATTTCAGGATGAACTGTCATGATTTTCTTTCTGCGTATGGCCGGATCCACATCGTCGTTGCCCAGCCTGACATCAAGCATGAGCCAGAACAGCGCTTCACGTTCAGACAGACCGATCGCGTGTTCGATATCATCTCTCACACTCCTGTCAAGTTCATTCCACTCATATTCGAGGATCTCGTCTGACGACTGGACTACATGCACGAATCTCACTTCGTTTTCAACGCCAACCTTGAGTTTCATGCAGAGGCTCTTTGCGATGTTGTCGCACAACTGTGGCGATTTAAGCACCTCGTCGGTTGTGCATAGGGATGTGCAGATATAGATATTGTCTTTATCGTTTACAACATCTCCCTCGACAGCCTCCTCGGTTCGTCCATGACACTGATATCTTATGGCATGCGACAGCCTCAGTTGACGCATGAATCCTCGTATGTCGCTGCTCTTCTGTCTGATAGTCTCAAGCTTGTATTCTCCTCCGCTTAGAGACATGGCTACCAGATATTTCAATCTGCTGAAAAGAAAACGTGTCACGCCGCCGGTGAGGTTCTCATTGTAGTCATCAGGGTTGATGACCTTGAGATTGAGGTCGGAGAGCAGTCGCACGCCGAATATCTCACTCACGGATTTTTCGCCGGTCCGTGACGGTATCATCAGCTTCCATAGTGAATCCAGAAAACGTTTGGGCAACCGTGGGTTATCCCAGTAATAAACATCCTCTACGGGCATACGTCGCATTTCTCCTCCCGCACCGGTGGCCCAGACATTCTTAAGGATTTTCCTGTCGTTCTCATCTGGCTTCAGGTTCTGAAGCTCCATTTTATCCTTGATGATAAAGCGGATTTCCCGGTAGTTTCTCTGAGCCCTGGAGGCGTCATTCTGATTCTCAAGAAGATGATACAGTTGGGAGAAGGAGAGGTCTGTAGGAGTGTCTCTGGCTCCTAAATTCTTCAGCAGATCAAAAATTTCCGGTTTTGAAAAGCCCTTGATTTTGTCAATATCCACGATTCCTTCATTCAATATGGAAAAATCAAGCGACGGAGTCCGCGGAATGACATAATTCGATATGCTGGTGAGCAGTCGGCCGCCATGTGTGAGCCAGTATGCACAGTAACTTTGATCTGAGTATCGGCTTTTTTCTCCATAATAGCTGTAGGCTATCTCCCTTTGCTCTTTTAAATGCCGGAGCAGGCGTCGGTCGGAGAGTATCAGGGTCAGAAGCCGCTCTGCCGACATGGAGCGTATGAAACTCTCACACGGTATAAGGGCCACGTTAAGTTCCATACTTGCATTCTCCACTCTTTGAACCCATTCCCGTCCCAGCGTTTCTGTTATGTAGTCACTGTCCTTTCCGAAAAAATAGGCTACGGCAGGCAATGCTTCGGCCGCTCCAAGGTAATCGATGAAGAAAGATCGCCGGTCTTCTTCGGGTATTACATTGATATGCGACTTATTCAGCTGAAACTCCGGATTGTCGGCATGAAGCAGGAGCGAGCATACTTCCTTGTGTTCCTCCAGAGCGTTGCAGAGTCTGAATTTATAGCATATAGGAGAATCAGACTCTTTCTCGTGATTGTATTTCTTCCACCTTTTGTATAGCCACGAGATCACCCCATTCAGTTCGGCGACTGAAAGTCTTGACGATTTCGTTTCTATTTCCTGCTTGACTCTGCTGAAGTCGGCATCGCTGACCGACGCTATTTTTCTTAAATCTTTCGTGAGACCGCGCGGGTCAGTGTCAAGTCTGCTCTGCAGAAGTCTTGACAGCAACGGATGCATGATATTGAGATGGAGTTCGGGCGGAGCTACATTTAATGCTTCTTCTCCATTGTATATGGCTGCCGAAACGTCTTTTGAAGCAAGCACATAGGAGGTCTCCTCCGGGTTCGCCATCAGGCCTGAATCGAGTCTGATCACGGACGGCCTGACAGTCCACCGGGGCACATTCAGCAGTGTCACAATGAGAGAGGCATTTTCTTCTACCGAAAGTCCGGACGCCAATTCTGACAATTCGTCGTACAGCAGAGATATGCACCTCGGTTTCCGGTTGTTCTTCAGTAGAGCGGCATAAGTCTCTTTGCCGATGTAATTGTTCAGAAGACTGCCGCTGTTGATTTTCGAAATGAAGTCTTCCAGCTCAGCGTCGGGAGTGTGGTAAATTCCCTCCCTGAACGCCTTGTAATTGCCGTCTATGGTGGGAATCACTTCGCATGACTCGAACTCTTTGTCAACGTATGCCGCAAATTCAGGCATCGTCTGTGATACGGTATCGCCCAGTGTCAGCATCTGCAGAGGAAGCAGACGGCTGTTATTGCCGAGCTTCTTTATCAATTCTCCGCGTATCCGGGATGAAACCGTAAGAATTTTCGCCAGTTCCATCATTAACAGCGAGTTGAATTCATTCTCGACAAGTCCGTTGCGCGACATGTCAAGTTCGAAGTCGGCGTGTAGCGCGCATGGCAGATTTAACGGAATTCGCGTGGGGAAATATGAAAACAGGTATTCGCATTTGCGCTCCGAATCAATCGGGAATCCAACTGCGACCTCTCCATCCATGCTCTCCTGACGCCGCGTTCCTGCCGGGATAGTCACTTTTGTGTGGCAAAGCAGATATGTGAACTGCAATTCTGCTTCCCTAAGACATATTTTCTCACATGCCGTGCCATTGACTTCTGTCGGTTCCTCTTTCGCCCTGACCAGATTGATTCTCTGCTCTCCATCGATTTTAAAGGTGATTTCCCGGATATTCTTAAGAAATAAGAGAATTTCGGCGTGAAGACCTCTGATTTTTGATTTCACATCAGAAATCACACCGGAGTGGCACAGAATCTCGATCTCGGTAGTCCAGCTTTCCCGATTGTCGCTCTCTGTCACATTGTCGACACTTACCATCGGCACGGCAAGCACAGGAAGGGGGCATGCGCCATCATCTTCAAGTTGTTTCAGCGACGGAGCTTTCACAAGTATCTCTTCCCACTTCCTGGCGGCAATGGAAGTCGAAAACTCCATTTTGACACCGTTGGAATGAATTGTGAGACCATCGCTCCAGTTCAGCAGAGACCTTATGCCAAGTCCTTTGTTTCCTATGGTGTCACCTCCTTTTGCAGATGTCTGCTTAGACGACTGGTGAGGCCGCATGACCGACCGTATACCCTTGTTTGTGAAAGGGTTTCCGCCGTTGTTTCTGATATGCAGCCTGTTCTCTCCATCCAGTTCTATTTCGATCACAGATGCTTTTGCGTCGTCTGCGTTCTGAATGATCTCATACAGTTCACGTCCGGAATAGTCGCTTTTCAGTGCATCTTCATTCTGCCTGTCAGATGGGATGCGCGATGTGAAAGGATTGCTGTCAGATGCATAATCGTCAAAGTTAAATCCTTCGTAGTCATTTTTGAATCTTATTGAAATGGGATCGTTTTCATTGGTTGAGTTCAGATTCATGACAGTGATTTTTAGGTTTTAAGTTTTTAAGTTAGTGGTTGGCAAGTTGTGATTTTACCGAGAGATCCGTACGTTTCGGATTCGTCAATATCTGTCAGATCAGAGTCTTGATGAAATCGGAATATTTGCGCAAGGCCGAGCGTCCGTTTATGAATGCAGCTGTCGTCATCTCAGTCTCATTGCAGCTGTCAATGCGCTCTGAGAGGGCGCGGTCCATGACGGCGAACATCTCTTTGATCTTAGCCGCATTTTTCGTTTTTACATAGCCGGGGAGGAAGTCATGAAGCCAATCATATCCGGTCTTGCAGAAATAATCATGGTTGACCCGCTTGATGAAGCTGACATACGAATCCATCGTGTCTTCCGCCAGACCTTCTCCCTCTCCCCATATGCAGAAGCGGTCTTCAAGAAATAGATGTCTGGCTGTCTCACGCGAAGACTCTATCATAGCCGCCCGTGCTCTCTGGTCGACCGACGCCTTCTTCATGAGCTCGTCGTGGAACTTGCAATATTTGCGGAATGCACTGATCCAGTCTCCGATTTCCTTGCCCGAAGCGCCCCATTCATCCTTGCTCTCCGCTTCGGCCTCCTTTTTCTCATCAAGCAGAAGTTTTTCATATCCATTGCAAAGAGCCTTGGCTCTTCCGAAATCAGATGCATCCCAGGCCTTTTTCAGCAGAGTCCAGAAATCATGGTCTGAGTCTGAGTCACATATCCATGAATCAGCCTTGCCCAGCCAGCGCATGTAGTTGGTCTGTGTTCCTGCGGAAAGATTTGTGTCTGTCTTGAGCCAGTTCTCGAACCGGTCGCGGAAAAGAGGCACTTCCACGCCATCCAGTTCCCGCTGGATTTCTCTGTCTACCTCGCGCATCATCGCGATCACATAGTCTGCATAGCCTTTGCTCATGGTGTCTGTAGTTTAAAAGTTTATATAAGACAACACAAAAGCGGAAGAGCCGCTTGCATTTCATTGCCGATAAGGTGTGTGGCATGACCTTGATAACAATGAAATATGGCAAACTCTCCCGCCATAGCTTAGACTATGACGCGAAGAGTGTCCCCTTTCATCTCGTTATCTCAAAGTTGCCACACTTCTATCGGCGAGAATCAGCAAGACACTTTCGTGTTGTATGACTGAATTTTTGCGGGTCTTCTGACCCGGTGCGACAAAGTTATATAAATTTTTCTTTCTGTCCAAATTCACTTCGTGAGAAAGTGAGTCATAAATGCCTGTCCGACTTGACTTTCAGATTGGCGGCTTCTGATGGTTTGCCCAAAGCGATTCTTTTTTTTGACCTGTTTTATGGCGTAACCTTCTTTTATCCATATACCCTTGCAACGAAAATCTTTCACAACCGTTTTTCCGACATTTAAGGTTCTGAGGCGTAAAAATATCCGAAAAAAAACATGTGTTAAAATTTGTTAACGTAAATAGGTGAGGCCTCGGTTCTCATGGAAATATTAGCTCTTATAGTCCAAAGGCTCTTACATCTAAGCCATCATACAGCACGGGTGGCACGCAGGATTTCACGTTTGCCGTTTGCCGGACCGGGAAGACGTTCCACCGTGAAGCCGGCCGACTGGA
>CAMWRV010000075.1 GCA_947176745.1 uncultured Muribaculaceae bacterium | reverse complement strand
ACACCCACTTCCGGGTCGAGGGAGACATAGTCGAATCCTTGCTGTTCTCCTATGTGGTCGACTGGAACTTCCGCAATCAGCAACACCCTATGCGCTACCCTAAGACTCCCCGCGTAGACTTCACCAACACCGTGGGGATGCAGCTCGTCACATCAGGTCCGCTGTCGCAATGGGACAATCTCGCTCTCTGCTTCCTCAAGGCGATTTCGTCGGCCACAAGAAGCATCTATATCCAGACACCCTATTTCCTGCCCACAGACGCGCTCAGACACGCTCTGGAGGCCGCCGCGCTGTCGAAGATCGACGTGCGTATCATGATTCCGCGCCGCAGCGACTCCCGGATGCTCCAATATGCCTCGTTCTCTTACGTGACACAGTGTCTGAAGGCGGGCATAAAGGTTTACCTCTATAATCCCGGGATGCTACACGCCAAAGCGATGATAATCGACGACAATCTTGTCACCGCAGGCTCGACAAACTTCGACTTCCGGAGCTTCGAAAACAACTTCGAGTGCAACCTCTTCATATACGACAAGGAAACCAACAGCCGGATGCGCGAGATATTCTTCGCCGACATGGGGCACTGCACAAAACTCACATATTCGACATGGCACACACGTCCGGTGCTTCAGCGAAGCCTTGAGTCGGTTGTACGGCTTGTGTCACCTATTCTATAGATTTCCTGGTTCTGTAGATTTCCTGCATATGGCAATAAAAAAGAGTTCCGCACCAGGTGCGGAACTCTTTTTTATTGCGTAACCGACTGATTACTCAGCAGTCTCCTCAGCCTTGGGAGCCTCAGCTGCTGCAGTCTCTGCTGCAGGAGCGGCTTTCTTCGAACGAGAGCGGCGAGTGCGGGTAGCCTTCTTGGCGCCGGTGTCTGCGAGAGCAGCCTCGTTGAAGTCAACGAACTCGATCATAGCCATCTCGGCGTTGTCACCAAGACGATGACCGGTCTTGAGGATGCGGAGATAACCGCCCGGACGGTCAGCTACTTTCTCAGAGATTACTCCGAAGAGCTCCTTGACAGCCTCCTTGTTCTGGAGATAGCTGAACACAAGGCGTCTGTTCTGCGTGTCATCCTTCTTCGAGCGGGTGATCAGGGGCTCGGCGTAGACGCGCAATGCCTTGGCCTTTGCCAGAGTGGTGAAGATTCTCTTATGCTCGATAAGAGAGATCGCCATGTTGGCGAGAAGGGCCTCGCGGTGGCCTTTCTTGCGGCTCAGGTGATTGAATTTCTTATTATGTCTCATTGTGCGATTTAGTCTTTGTCTAATTTATATTTCGAAATATCCATTCCAAAGGAAAGATTATACTTCTCGAGCAGGTCGTCAAGCTCTGAGAGCGACTTCTTTCCAAAGTTTCTGAATTTGAGCAGGTCGTTCTTGTTGAAGACAACAAGTTCGCCGAGAGTCTCGACTTCGGCGCTCTTCAGACAGTTGAGAGCACGGACTGAAAGGTCGAGATCCACAAGCTTGCTCTTGAGGAGCTGGCGCATGTGGAGCACCTCCTCGTCGAATTCCTCGGGAGTGTCCTCCTGGGGAGTCTCGAGAGTGATCTTCTCATCGCTGAACATCATGAAATGCTGGATAAGAATCTTCGCGGCCTCTTTCAGTGCGTCCTTCGGGAGGATCGAACCGTCGGTGGTGACCTCGATCAGGAGTTTCTCGTAGTCGGTCTTCTGCTCCACACGATAGTTCTCGACAGCATACTTCACGTTCTTGACGGGAGTATAGATCGAGTCGATCGCTATTGTGTTGGCGCTTGCGCCAGCGAGCATCTCGCGGTTCTCGTCAGCAGGGACCCAGGAGCGGCCCTTGTTGATGGAGTATTCGATCTCGAATCCCTGGGCGGGATCGAGATGACAGATCACGAGATCCGGATTGAGAACCTCGAATCCGGAGAGAACCTTGCCTAAGTCACCAGCCGTAAACAGATCGGTGCCCTCCACCTTTACCGTAGCAGTCTCGGCGTTGTGGTCCTCGGTCAGCTGCTTGAAGCGGATCTGCTTGAGGTTAAGGATGATGTTGGTCACATCTTCCTTCACACCGGGGATTGTGTCCAGCTCATGGGCCACACCGCTGATGCGGATGGAGTTGATGGCAAAGCCGCTGAGCGACGAAAGAAGAATCCGTCGGAGGGCATTGCCGATGGTCTGGCCGTAACCCGGCTCAAGAGGACGGAACTCGAACTTGCCGTAAGAGTTGTCGGCCTCCAGCATGATGACCTTATCGGGTTTCTGAAATGCTAAAATTGGCATGGGTATCTTAGTGTTTATTATTTAGAATAGAGCTCGACGATCAGCTGCTCCTTGATTGTCTCGGGGATGTCCTCACGCTGCGGCATGTGAAGATATTTGCCGCCCATGATAGAGCCGTCCCATTCGATCCAGGGATATTTGCTGTGGTTGAAACCGGCCACGCAATCGGCGATAACCTCAAGCGATTTCGATTTCTCGCGCACTGTGACTACATCGCCGGGCATAACGCGATACGAAGGAATGTTCACGTTCTTGCCGTTGACATTGATGTGCTTGTGAAGCACGAGCTGGCGCGCTGCCGGACGGCTGGGAGCGAGACCCAGACGGTACACGACATTGTCGAGGCGGCTTTCGAGGAGCTGAAGAAGCACCTCGCCTGTAATGCCTTTTGTGCGCTCCGCCTTCTCGAAGAGGTTGCGGAACTGACGCTCAAGCACGCCATAAGTATATTTGGCTTTCTGTTTCTCGCGCAACTGAGTGCCATACTCGGAAGTTTTCTTCCTGCGGTTCTGGCCGTGCTGTCCCGGGGGATAGTTTCTCTTAGCAAAAACCTTGTCCTCGCCGAAAATAGGCTCGCCGAACTTACGCGCGATTTTTGTTTTTGGTCCTGTGTATCTTGCCATTTGTATGTTCTTTTTTGCTCATCCGCTGAGCATGTCCCTTAGCGCAGCCGCGACCGTCGAGAGAAAGTGCAAGTGACGGTCAATTCGCATTCAGGACAACGGGAGGCGGACTTGTTCAGAATATTCTGTTTGTTTGAAAAAATTCCGATTAGACTCTTCTTCTCTTGGGAGGACGGCAACCGTTGTGCGGAAGCGGAGTCACATCTACGATCTCCGTAACCTCGATGCCGCTCTGGTGAACGAAACGGATTGCAGCCTCACGGCCGTTGCCCGGTCCTTTCACGTAAGCCTTCACCTTGCGAAGACCGAGGTCGTAAGCGACCTTGGCGCAATCCTGCGCTGCCATCTGGGCTGCGTAGGGAGTGTTTTTCTTCGAGCCTCTGAAGCCCATCTTGCCTGCTGAAGACCAGGAGATGACCTGACCCTCCTCATTGGCGAGACACACGATGATGTTGTTGAAAGAGCTATGCACATGAAGCTGGCCGCTTGCGCCAACCTTGACATTCCTCTTTTTTGCTGCGACTGTCTTTTTTGCCATACTTTAATTATGTTATTTTGTAGCTTTCTTCTTGTTGGCGACTGTTTTCTTGCGGCCTTTGCGGGTGCGGGCATTGTTCTTTGTGCTCTGTCCACGCAGGGGAAGACCGAGACGGTGACGGATGCCGCGGTAGCAGCCGATGTCCATGAGTCGCTTGATGTTGAGCTGGATCTCTGTGCGGAGGTCACCCTCTACCTTGTATTCGCGCTGGATTACCTCACGCACGGCTGCTGCCTGCGCGTCGGTCCAGTCTTTCACTTTGATGTCGCGATCCACGCCTGCCTTGTCCAGGATAGCCTTGGCTGCGCTGCGACCGATTCCGAAGATATAGGTCAACGCGATCTCTCCTCTTTTATTCTGCGGCAAATCTACGCCGACAATTCTTACTGCCATATTGCTTGATGGAAATTTTTTGCAAAGGTAATAAAATTATCCTTGACGTTGTTTAAATTTTGGATTTTTCTTGTTGATTACGTATAATCTACCCTTCCGGCGTACGATTTTGCTGTCGGGAGTGCGTTTTTTGACTGATGCTCTGACTTTCATATCGAGTTTTGTTTTATTTGTATCTGAATGAAATCCTGCCCTTGCTCAGGTCGTAGGGGCTCATTTCCACCTTTACCTTGTCGCCGGGAAGAATCTTGATGTAGTGCATTCTCATCTTGCCTGAGATGTGGGCCGTGATTTCATGACCGTTCTCAAGCTCGACTTTGAACATTGCGTTCGAAAGGGCTTCGAGTATCACTCCGTCCTGTTCGATTGCTGCCTGTTTTGCCATATTAACTTGGTTGAATTTTCGTTGGTTTTACTTAGAATCCTTATCAGACGCCGCGAGCGACTCCTCGATGTAACCGAACGTGGTGAGAATCTCCGGTTCGTCGGCTGTGATGAGCACAGTGTGCTCGAAGTGAGCCGACGGCTTTCTGTCGCGAGTGCGGCATTCCCATCCGTTACGGTCTATCACGATGTTCTTGCTGCCGAGGTTGATCATCGGCTCGATGCAGATGATCATGCCGGGCTTCAGAACGGGTCCTATGCCGCGGCGACCGTAGTTGGGCACCTCCGGATCTTCATGCATGCTCTTGCCGATGCCGTGGCCGCACATCTCGCGCACCACGCTGTAGCCTCTCCTCTCCACATAGGTCTGCACAGCGTTCGAGACATCGCCCACACGCTTGCCGGCCTTGGCGGCCTCTATGCCCTTGTAGAGCGAGGCCTTTGTGTCAGTCAGGAGAGCCTGCACCTTCGGGCCGATTTCGCCGACGGCGAAAGTGTAGCAGGAGTCACCGTTGAATCCGTTGAGCTCGACCACGCAGTCAGTTCCCACTATGTCGCCCTCGCGGAGCGTATAGTTCGAAGGGAAACCGTGCACCACAGTCTCGTTGACCTCGATGCAGAGCGTGCCCGGAAAACCGTGATAACCGAGGCAAGCGGGTTTACCCCCGTTGTCGAGGATAAACTCTCTTGCGATCGTATCGAGTTTCAGAGTCGTGACACCGGGCTTCACCCATTTGGCCACTTCCCCGAGCGTGCGGCTTACCAGATCGGAAGCCGCGCGCGTCAGTTCTATCTCTTCAGGAGTCTTGATATAAATCATCTTTCGACAAAAATCTCACCTGTTGTTAAAAGGCACTGTTGCCCGATGAACGTCCCTTGATACGTCCGTGCTTCATCAGACCGTCATACTTGTGCATGATCAGATGACCCTCCACGATGCGGAGTGTGTCGAGAACCACGCCTACAAGGATTAGCAGCGACGTGCCGCCGAAGAAGGAGGCGAAGCTGCGGTTGAGGCCGCACACATGAGCTATAGCCGGCAGGATTGCCACGATGCCGAGGAAGATAGATCCGGGCAGAGTGATTCTCGACATGATGGAGTCGAGATAATCCACAGTCGGTTTGCCGGGCTTGATGCCGGGAATGAAGCCGTTGTTACGCTTCATGTCCTCGGCCATCTGGGCGGGGCGCACCGTAATGGCTGTATAGAAATATGTGAAAGCCACAATCATGATGAAGTAGATCAGATTGTACCAGAATCCGTACATATCGGTCAATGCACCGAAGAAACCGGTCTGCTGGGTGCTGAATCCGACAAGTGTCACGGGTATGAACATGATTGCCTGGGCGAAGATGATCGGCATTACGCCTGCCGCATTCACCTTGAGGGGAATGAACTGGCGCGCGCCGCCATACTGCTTGTTGCCCACGACCTTCTTGGCATACTGCACGGGCACGTTGCGGGTTCCCTGAACGAGAAGCACCGCGCCGGCGATGACAGCGAGAAGGATCACGATCTCTACAAGGAAGAGCACGAGGCCACCGCCCTGCGAGTTCATGAGACGACCGGTGAATTCCTGAACGAAAGCCTCGGGGAGACGGGCGATGATACCGATAAGGATGATGAACGAGATACCGTTACCTACACCCTTCTGGTCAATGCGCTCGCCAAGCCACATGATGAACATGGAGCCTGCCGCAAGGACAATCGTCATAAACACGATGGTCCAGAAACCTAATTCGACGTGGCCCCCGGCTGCCTGAACCTGGTATTTGAGATTCATCAGATAAGCCGGACCCTGCAGCACGAGAATAAGCACTGTCAGATAGCGGGTATACTGGTTGAGTTTCATTCTCCCGCTCTCCCCTTCGCGCTGCATTTTCTGGAATGCGGGGAGCACCATGCCGAGGAGCTGGATCACGATCGAAGCCGTGATGTAAGGCATGATACCGAGTGCGAAGATCGAGGCCTGAGAGAAGGCGCCGCCCGAGAACATATCGAGCAGCTGCATCAACCCGTCGGCAGTGAAATTCTTCAATGCCAGCAGCTCGTCGGGATTAATACCCGGCAAGACCACGTAGCACCCGAAGCGATAGATGATCACGAGAAGCAGCGTGATGCCGATGCGTCTGCGGAGATCCTCTACGCTCCAGATATTTTTTATCGTTTTTGTAAATCCCATTGTGTTTCAGATTATTTTTTTACAACAGAACCGCCGGCTGCTGTGATGGCAGCCTCGGCAGTCTTCGAGAAGGCGTTGGCCTCGACCTCAAGAGCGTGGCTGAGCGCGCCATTGCCGAGAATCTTGACCAGAGCGTTCTTCGACACGAGGCCGGCGCTGCGGAGATCATCGACAGTCACCTTGGTAGCGCCGGCTGCTGCGAGAGCCTCGAGCGCGTCAAGGTTGATAGCCTTGTACTCAACACGGTTGATGTTCTTGAAGCCGAATTTCGGCACACGACGCTGCAGAGGCATCTGACCGCCCTCGAAACCTACTTTGTGCTTGTAGCCCGAGCGCGATTTGGCACCCTTGTGACCGCGGGTCGAAGTGCCGCCATAGCCTGAACCTGTGCCACGGCCAATTCTCTTGCATTTCTTGTTGCTGCCGACGGCAGGCTGAATATTATGTAATTCCATTTCTTGAATCTTCTTTAGAGTTTAGTCACTTTAACTAAATGATGAACCCTCTTGACCATGCCCATGATGTCGGGAGTATCCTCCTTGATCACGCTATGGTTCATTTTGCGGATGCCGAGAGCGTCAAGGGTCAGTTTCTGAACCTTGGGCGCGTTGATACGGCTCTTGATCTGAGTGATTTGAATCTTAGCCATCTCTTTGATTATTTGCCGTTAAACACTTTTTCCACGCTCACGCCGCGGTTCTGGGCAACCTGTGCCGGGCTGCGGAGCTCGTCGAGAGCGGCGATAGTCGCCTTGACGAGGTTGTGGGGGTTGGACGAGCCTTTCGACTTCGCGAGCACGTCAGTCACGCCGACGCTCTCGAGAACGGCACGCATAGCACCACCGGCCTTCACACCGGTACCCTCGGAAGCGGGCTTGAGGAAGATGCGCGAGCCGCCGAACTTGGCAGCCACCTCGTGGGGGATTGTGCCCTTGTGTACCGGCACCTTGATAAGATTCTTCTTTGCAGTCTCGACGCCCTTGGCGATTGCTGCTGTCACCTCATTGGCCTTGCCGAGACCCCAGCCGATAACTCCGTCGCCGTTGCCGACAACGACAATGGCTGCAAAGCTGAAGGCGCGACCACCCTTGGTGACTTTGGTCACACGGTTGATGGCCACAAGGCGGTCCTGCAATTCAAGATCATTCGTAGATTTTACCTTATTGTTCTTTGCCATGATTCCTTTTAAAATTTAAGACCTCCCTTGCGGGCTGCGTCGGCCAGTGATTTAACTCGTCCGTGATAGAGGTAGCCGTTACGGTCGAACACGACCTCGGCGATGCCTTTCTCAACAGCTTTCTTTGCGATCTCCTCGCCTACCTTTGCTGCGATCTCGACCTTAGTGCCTTCCGAGATACCCTTGGAAGAGGCAGCGACGAGAGTAGTGCCGCTGAGGTCGTCGATCACCTGCACGTAGATCGCCTTGTTAGAGCGGAACACGCTCATGCGGGGGCGCTCTGCGGTGCCTGAAATTTTACCGCGGATGCGGGTTTTGATTTTATTTCTTCTTGCTATCTTGGATACCATAATTCCTTAGTTTTTATTTGGCGTTAGCCGACTTTCCTGACTTGCGGCGGATGATCTCGCCTACAAACTTGATACCTTTACCCTTGTAAGGCTCGGGCTTGCGGAGCGAACGGATCTTTGCGCATACCTGTCCGAGGAGCTGCTTGTCGCTGCTCTCGAGGATGATGAGCGGGTTCTTGTTACGCTCTGTCTTGGCTTCTACCTTGATTTCCTTGGGGAGTTTGATGAAGATAGCATGAGAGTAGCCCAAAGCAAGTTCGAGAACCTGGCCTGTGGCAGTGGCACGGTAGCCGACGCCGACGAGCTCCATCTCCTTCTTGTAACCTTCCGACACACCTACAACCATGTTGTGGATGAGAGCGCGGTAGAGACCGTGCATTGCGCGGTGCTGACGCTCGTCGTCAGGACGGGTCACGATGATGTGGCCGTCTTCGACCTTCACCTCGATGTCGGGGTTGATATCCTGAGTAAGTTCTCCTTTGGGACCCTTAACGGTCACTGTGTTCTCTTTTACCTGTACGGTTACGCCTGCAGGTATTGCGATCGGTGATTTACCTATTCTTGACATAATACCTCCTATTAATAAACGTAACACAATACTTCGCCGCCGATCTTGCGCTCTTTGGCTTCCTT
>CAMWRV010000074.1 GCA_947176745.1 uncultured Muribaculaceae bacterium | reverse complement strand
TTCCGCGAAAATACGCCGCCCCTGCATTAACAATTTTTGGGGAACGGAGCCTAAGTAAAAAAATTGGACACTTACTTATGGATAAAAAAAGACTTATGCCGCTCTTTGTGGCGGCCATTGCGGGACTTGTCTCCTGCTCCGAATCTCAGAAGATGGAGCTTGAGACCTATACTGTCGAGCCGATGACATTTTCCGAAGTGGTCACGGCCACCGGCACGATGGAATCTGTCACTCAGGTCGATGTCGGCACGCAGGTCACAGGTATAATCGAGACACTGCACGCCGATTTCAACGACCATGTGAAAAAAGGTCAGCTTCTCGCCGAACTTGAGAAAACACTTCTCGAGAGCGAACTCAAGAGTGCCGACGCCAACATGGAATCGGCAAAGGCCACATATGAATATACACGCCGCAACTATGAGCGCGACAAGGCGCTTCATGACGAGAAACTCATATCTGACTATGAGTTCCAGACTTCAAGGAAAGACTACGATGTGGCCCGTCTAAGCTACGAGAAGAGTCAGGCAGACCGTGTGAAGGCGGCCAAAAACCTGAACTATGCGGAGATTTATGCTCCCATCGACGGCATCATCATCTCGCGCGAGGTGGAAGAGGGGCAGACCGTGGTGTCGAGCATGAATGTGCAGAATCTCTACGTGATAGCGGATCTCGAAAACATGCAGGTGGTCGGAAACGTCGATGAGGCCGACATAGGTCAGGTCAAGGTCGGACAGCGTGTCACATTCACGGTCGACGCCTATACCGACGATGTGTTCACCGGAACTGTGACACAGGTGCGTCTCAATCCGACGACTACCTCCAATGTCGTGACATATGAAGTGATAGTCAAGGCTCCAAATCCGGATCTGAAACTCATTCCGGGCATGACGGCAAACCTGACCATATACACACTCGAACTCAACGACGCCATAGCCGTGCCTCTTAAGGCTCTCAAATTCGTGCCCGAGAAACCTGATGGCAAGGAGAGCGGACTCCCCGAGCCTGTGGCTCTCGCCGCACCGGTGAAGACCTCGGTCTGGGTGGAAAGAGACGGTAAACTAATACAGACAGCCGTGACAGCCGGTGTGAACAACGGTATATACCAGGAGATAACCTCCGGTCTCAAACGGGGCGACAAGGTGGCGGTCCAGTACAAGGAGACAGCCGACAAGCCGAAAGAGACTGCGACTGAAGAAAGCCCCTTCATGCCTAAACGCCCCGGGTCTAACAAGAAGTGACGATGTCGAAAGAAATAATCAGAAAAGAAATAATCAGACTCGATAATCTGAAGCGTTATTTCAAGGTCGGCAACGAGACTGTAAAGGCGTTGCGCGGAGTGTCGTTCACGATTCATGAAGGGGAGTTCGTGACGATCATGGGCACATCGGGATCAGGAAAATCTACGCTTCTCAACACGCTCGGATGTCTTGACACGCCGACGTCGGGAGAGTATTATCTTGACGGAATAGCCGTGCGCGGCATGGGCAAGAACGAGCGTGCGCGAATACGCAACCGCAAGATCGGATTCATATTCCAGAACTACAACCTCCTGCCCAAGACCACTTCGGTCGAGAATGTAGAACTGCCGTTGCTCTACAATCCCAAAATATCGGCACGCGAGCGTGCGGAACGCGCCGTTCGCTGTCTGCAGGAGGTGGGACTCGGAGAGAGACTCTATCACAAAAGCAACCAGATGTCGGGTGGACAGCAGCAGCGAGTGGCGATAGCGAGAGCTCTTGTCAACGACCCTGTAATCATACTCGCCGACGAAGCCACCGGAAATCTCGACACACGGACGTCGTTCTCGATCCTGACTCTGTTTCAGAGACTTCACCGCGAGGGACGCACCATTATTTTCGTGACCCACAACCCCGAGATCGCCCAATATTCGTCGCGCAACATCACCCTGCGCGACGGCCGGATTGTCGGCGACGAATATAACGACAACATCATGTCGGCCGAAGAAGTCTACAGGAGTCTTCCGGAAGACAACGACTGAACCAGGTATGAATATCTCGAATCTACTCAAAATAGCCCTAAAGGCGCTCAACAACAACAAGCTCCGGTGCTTTCTGACCATGCTCGGCGTCATAATCGGCGTGGGGGCGGTCATCGCCATGCTTGCCATCGGCCAGGGTTCGAAAAACAGCATCAAGGCCCAGATCTCGGAAATGGGAAGCAACATGATAATGATTTTTCCCGGCACCGAGCAGCGCGGCGGAGTCAGGCAGAGCAGCAGCGACATGCAGACTCTCAAGCCGTCGGACTACGAAGCCATCGCCTCGCAGGCCGAGACCATAGCCAACATCACCCCGACTGTCAGCTCGTCGGGACAGTGGGTCTACGGCAACAACAACTATCCGTCGCAGGCGCAGGGTGTCAACTCGCAGTATCTCGCGATCAGGCAGAGGTCGGTGGCGGAAGGGGAGATGTTTACCGAGCATGAGATAAAAAGCGCAGCCAAGGTCTGCGTGCTCGGCCGCACTCTTGTCGAGAATCTTTTTCCCGACGGCACCGACCCCATAGGCAAAGTGGTGAGGTTCGGCCAGATTCCCCTCACAGTCATCGGTGTGCTCGACGAAAAGGGTTACAACACCATGGGGCAGGATCAGGACGATCTCGCACTTGTGCCCTACACTACGGTGATGAAGCGGATACTTGCCACCGATTATCTGCAGGGCATACAGGCGTCGGCCGCCGACGAAAGCCAGACCGACCGCACCATCGCCGAGATCACTGATATTCTGCGCACTCAGCACAAGCTCCGCGATGACGAGGAGAACAACTTCACCATCCGGTCCATGCAGGAGCTTGCGGAGATGATATCGTCGACATCGTCGATGATGACCGTGCTTCTCGCCGCTGTGGCAGGCATATCGCTGCTTGTCGGCGGTATCGGCATCATGAATATCATGATTGTCAGTGTGACCGAGCGTACGCGCGAGATCGGCCTCCGCATGAGCATCGGCGCGACTGGGCGCGACATCATGATGCAGTTTCTCATCGAGGCCGTCATAATATCCGTAACCGGAGGCCTGCTCGGAATCCTGCTTGGCGCGGTCTCGACATGGATGATATCGATATTCGCCCACTGGCCGGTGGCAATATCGTCGGCGTCGGTGATCCTCTCGTTCATGGTCTGCACTGTCATCGGCATCATATTCGGCTTCTATCCTGCCGCCAAGGCATCAAACCTCGATCCGATCGAGGCGATAAGATATGAATAAGAAACCTCGGCGAGACGAACAGCTGTCATGGAATATTCAGCGTTTCGCGACGTTATGGTTATGAAGACATTAGATCCCATCCCGCACAACTCTATGAAAAAAGGCATATCTGTCAATATTGGTTTCACATCACGGTGGACCGTGATCCTGTTTTCGTTCTTCCTGTTCTATTTCCCGTCGGTTCTCGCCGTTTTCAGCAGCGGCGATGAGCCGAGGGAATGGACATGGTTCAGCGTCATCATGTCGACGTTCTATGCTTTTGTGTTCTGCGTGAATTATTTCTGGATCGTACCCTCCACCCTTATCTGCACCGACAGAAAACCTCTCTACTTCCTCATAAACTTCTGCATGATACTGTCGGTATGCAGTGTCGTGCCGGTGCTTTTCGATTCCCTCGCCGGGCTTCCCCGCCCTCACCATGCGCCGCAGCCACGTCCCGGCATAGGAGGTCTGCTTGTGGGTTACCTCCGCTTTGTCATCCGCGACGGCACGATGATGATCCTGTCGGCGGCTCTCGCGCTTGCCCTCAGGCTTTCGAGCGAACGCGAGAACATGCGCCGGAAAGAGCTTGAACTGCAGGGTGAGCGGCGACAGATGGAGCTTCAGAGCCTCAAGGCCCAGCTCAATCCGCATTTCCTGTTCAATTCGCTCAACAACATCTATGCGCTCATCGGCTTCGCGCCCGACCGGGCGCAGCAGGCTCTCCACGAACTCAGCGGCATGCTGCGGTTCATGATTTACGAGTCAGGCTCTCCGCTTGTGCCTCTGGAGAAGGAGATACAGTTCATACACTCTTATGTGGAACTGATGAAGCTCCGGCTGAGTCCGTCGGTCGACCTGCGGTGTGACATCCGTGCCGTTCCGCGCGATCTCCGCATAGCCCCGCTCATTCTGCTGACATTTGTCGAGAACGCCTTCAAGCACTCCGCGCCCAACGGCTCCTCGCATTTCATCTCTGTAAGCGTCAATGTCGACGGGCGGAGTCTCAGTTGCGACATAGCCAACTCCTGTTCCGGTGCCGACGGCCATGTAGCGACTGCCGCAGCCGCGGAACCGGCGGATGGCCGCTTCCGCAAAAGCGGTGTCGGCCTTGACAACGTGCGCCGTCAGCTCGGCCTGATCTATCCCGGATCGCACGCGATGGAAATAACAGACCGCGACGGAGTATATCGCGTCAGGCTCAATGTCTCGCTTTAGATGTATCACTTTAGAAAAATGATCCTTGGATTCCCTTTACCATGAACAGAAAACTCAGATGCGTCATAGTAGACGACGAACCGCTTGCGCGTGAACTTGTGAAAAGTTATGTGGAGCGAACGCCGTCGCTGACCCTTGTCGGTTCATACGAGTCGAGTGCCGACGCCTTTCCCGTTGTCTCGGCAGGCGAGGCCGATATTGTGTTTCTCGACATCAACATGCCGATGCTCGACGGCATAGAGTTTGCCGGACTTATACCTAAAAGTACCCGTATAGTCTACATCACGGCCTACGACCGTTATGCCGTCGACGGATTCAGGGTCAATGCCCTCGACTACCTGATGAAACCGGTCAGTTATTCCGAATTCATGCGGGCGGTGGGCAAGGCTGTGGAGTGGTTTTCTATCAGCGGGTCGTGTCAGCCGACCGACAGATCGGGCCTCACCGTCAAGGCGGACTACAGGCTTGTCAGGATCCGCCTCGACTCGGTGGTCTACATTGAGGTAAGGAAAGACCACGTGATATTCTTCCGGTCAGACTCCGAACCTGTCAAGTCCGGAATGTCGATGAGGGAACTTGAGGAGATGCTGCCCGCCGACATGTTCATGCGGGTTCACAGGTCGTTTATAGTCAACCTCCGCCGGGTCGAGATAGTCGAGAGAGGCCGCATTGTGTTCGGCAAGACCTACATACCGGTCTCCGACACCCGCCGCGACGAATTCCTCGACCGCCTCGCCAAGATCTAAAAGTCGTCGTCCATCAAGTCAAAATCATCCTGTTCGTCATGGAAATCGTCATGTATATCGTCATACGATTGATCATGACTTCCGTAATACCAGTCATAGTTGTTGCTTCGACGACCGCTCTCATGATAATCACGGCCAAAATCCCGTGGATACCGGCATGAATGATCATTACTATTATTTTCTCGCATGAATAAATCCAGATCATCCAGATCCTCCGAACTGTCGGAATCATCATTCAAATTATAACCGGCATGTGTGTCCGCGTCATCGTCAAGATCTGTATCCCGACAGTGATTGTCATTCAGACACTCACAATCGCTTGAGATTGAAGTGTCCAGGCTATCCGTGTGCATGTCACGCCCAGCTGCTGATCTCCTCAGCTTTCCAAAAATCCAACGAATCAAGAAAAAATCGCCGATCCAATTCCAGAAATTCATATTTGTTTAGTCTATGCCGTTGATGATGTTGTAAAGATTCTCGAATTTGTCGACAACACCGTATCGTGTGGTGTTCGTCGAAATGGAGTTGAAGAGGCGTTGAGCGCATTCGGTCTTGGCTTTTTCAACTCCACGAAGCTCCATCTTGTCGAGTGAGCCTTTGGTCTCGGCTACAAAGAACACGTGGCGAACAGTTCCCTCCTCGAAAACTATCGCCCAGTCGGGAGCGTAGTAACCGACTGGCGTAGGGATTTTGAGTTTGCGCGGTAACTTTGCGAAGATGAGAACTTCGGTTGCCGATTGCAGAGAGTTGGCGAAGTCGCGCTCGCCGTCGCTGTCGTATGCGACATATGGCGTGATATGCTTCGACAACTCGACCGCCTTGTTGACATTTAATCTACGCTCCGGCACGAAAATCGTGCTGTCATATGGCTCTGCCTTAGTGGGATTATAGGTGATATGGTCAACAATCATCGTCGCCTTTTCCTCGCGGATAGCCTTAATGACATTGCGTATAAATTCTTCGGGATTGTTCTTGAACAACAAGACTTTAAAGCCTATACCTTTAAGAATTTTCACAACGGAACGTCGTGTCAGACGTGCGCCACGCGCAATGTCGCCGACAACATCATAAGGAACAGACGAAGTGCAAACGTCCGTCAGTTCACGAGTAGTTGACTTTGTGTTGCCAAACTCCGTTACATTCTCCTTATCCTGTACTCCCGAAACCATGACGTATTGGAGTTTGGTTACGGTGAGATTCTTCTTCAAGTTGGCGATAGCCTTGTCTATCAGTTCCTCGCTGTCGTAGTGAACGGTATAGACATACTTGTGGTTAATCTCGTTCCAAAGTTTCTGAAATCGCTTATCGGTGAAATTATCGTTAAGTTCATTGGCCGGGGTGGTCGGAGATACTTCCTCAACCATATCCTCAAGCACTTTTGGATTGAAGATACCGGCAATGAGTTTCTGCATACCGACTTCTATATTCTTTATAGGAGAATCTTCCGGCAATATCATCAACTCATCAGCTTTTGCATCAGCATGATATTTGGGTGTCAGATTGCCGTTGCGTGTGACATACCCACTTTGATAAAGATAACCTAAAATCAGAGTAGCATCCATCAAGTCAATGGTATGCTTCTCTCCGTTGGAATCAACCACAACTTTGCCGATGAAATAATCCTGAGAAGCGGCGGTAACACGGTCGCGCAGGGCCTCGCGGGTCTCACGCTGCAATGCGGTTGTGAAGTCAGTGTAGCTTTCGTTGGCAATAACGGTCAGTTGGTTCACCTCGTGAACATCTTCGCCGAGAAGTTCCTTATCCTGGCGAATACCGTTCTTGTCAACGCAGATACGTAAGCCACGGCCTACCTCCTGACGCTTGGCGGTGGTAGAATTGCTGTGGCGCAGCGTACAGATCTGGAACACATTCGGGTTATCCCAGCCCTCGCGGAGTGCGGAATGGGAGAAGATGAAACGTGTCGGTTCCTCGAAACTCAGCAGACGTTCTTTATTCTTTAGAATAAGATCGTAGGCTGATATGTCATTTGAAATTCCATCTTTATCAATCTTGGATTTTTCTCCGACATTTACACTTCGACCTTTTTTGTCAATCGAGAAGTACCCTTTATGAGTCTCGTAAGGCTTGAACTTACGCAAGTACATATCGTATGGAGTATCGAAAACGGTAATAAAGTCATTGATAATCCTGGCGTATTCCTCCTCGAAAATCTTTTGGAATTTACCCTTTACCTCTTTGCCTTCTTCATCATATTGGCGATAGTGGCTTACTTCGTCAATGAAGAAAAGGGATAGGCACTTGATGCCACGGTTGAAAAGCTCCTTTTCTTTGGTGAGGTGAGCAATGATGGTTTGCCGTATCTGAACGCGCTGCATCGCTTCCTCGTTGGTATCGCCGACTACATCACCGCAATAAATGGTTGTGCCGTTAAGGAACGAAACGTAGCCACGGCCACGCGGATTTATTTCAGATATAACAAATTCATCATACTGTGCAAGTCCTGACGCGGCAAAGAGAGAATCGCCGGTGGCGAACTTCTTCACTTCGCGACGGATAGAGCCATCGGCTCGCTTGCACTCCAGTTCGATGCGCACTTCCGGCGGACGCTTGGGCGACAGCACCATGCCGTCGATATACATATATCCGCTTGTGCCTTTGAGGTTCTTTACCTCAAATCCCTGTACATGAATACGCTTGACGAGCTGTTCGCGGTAAGCGTCGTAAGCGTCGAGCGCATATATTGTGTCGTGCCGGGTCTTGTGCGTGGCTGAATAGTTGAGCACAAAGAGCGGTTTGAACTTCGCGAGCGCGGATTGAGTGGCTGCGCCCTCCATCTTCTGCGGCTCATCCATTATGATTATCGGACTGTTGGCGGCGATAACGTCTATCGGGCGGCGCGAGCCAAATTCATCACGCTTCGAGTAGATGATGCGGCTCTCCTTGGAGCGACCGCCCTCTTTGAGCGAAGCGGCAAAAGCCTGGGTGTTGATAATCATTACCGAGATTCCGCTGTCTTGCGAAAACTGGTCGAGCTGATTCAGGTTCGAGCTGTTGTAGACAAACCAACGGGCTTTCTTTCCGTAATGCTCCATAAAGTGATCTTCGAGCATACGGAAAGACTTCGCCACACCCTCGCGGATGGCGATGCTCGGCACAACGATGATGAACTTGCTCCAGCCATACTGCTTGTTGAGTTCAAACATCGTCTTGATATAGACGTAAGTCTTACCTGTGCCGGTCTCCATTTCGATGTCGAGATTCACAACGCCATGCCCGGTGGCAAGAGTTGTGCTCGGCACGATTTGGTTTCTTATCTGCATTTCCCGGATATTTTCGAGAAGCTGTTTCTTATCGAGTTCCACATTGGTATTGCGGTAGCCCGCTTCCTCGTCTTCCGAGAAAAGCGTACCCTTGGCAATCTTGCCGACATCGCGGCGGTAGTGCTTCGGGTCCCGCTTCGGCTGGCCCCGGAAAACATTCACCGTATCTTCGACAGCCTCCGTCTGATACCCTTGTATCTTAAACTGAAACTTCATTAC
>CAMWRV010000073.1 GCA_947176745.1 uncultured Muribaculaceae bacterium | reverse complement strand
ACGTGTATAAGAGCCAGGCCTCCGTCTGCTACACCTGTATCTTAAACTGAAACTTCATTACTTCGGCAAAATGTTTTTGGCCCATTCGGGAATGGATTCGACATACTGCTTGCCTAAATCCCCACCACGCAGTCTGAAAAGAGGCTGCGCCTTGACATCATCGAGCGAGTTGTCATACACATAAAGACGGTCAACCTCCGGCGCGATTTCAGCGCAGTTGGCAATAGACTTTATGTAGCGAGAGATGATTTTGGGGATAGGCACATCATGACCGCCTTTCATCACACGCCGGGCTATACGCGCCGCGTTGATGGTGGGGTTGGCGGTCGAGATGAAGAAAATTCTCACAAAATACCCGGCTTGCTTGGCGCGACGGATAAAGTCGATTTTGTCGAGGGCCGACATTACGGTTTCAAAAATCAGACTTTCACCATTAGCGAGACAGCGTTCACGCCATTGCTCGCAATATAGAGCGGCCTCGCGCACAGCTTCGGGAGAGTTCCAGTTGCCGAACTTCTCCTGAGCCACGATGTCGGGGTTGATATAAACCGCATCTTCGAGCCATTCGCTCGCAAGCACTTCCGAGGTTATAGTAGTCTTGCCCGACCCATTGGGGCCTGCAATGACAATAAGCAGTGGTGCATGTCCTTCTTTTCTCATTTGTTGCCAGATTGAGTTGCACCACGTTTTTTAGCCTCGTCGCTTGCGCGGCGAAGTTCGGCGAAAAACTTCTCGTCGGACTTGCGGTTGGTTTCCCTCACCTTTTCAGCCGCATTTTCCATCAGCTGACCTAACTGTTCATCGCTTGGCTCATGGCGAGCGTCAAAGCGGTATGATTGAAATTCTGCTTGTGTCATAGGGCTTAGAGGATATGGGTTGTTATCTTTTTTTCGTTAGAGTAGGATTCGATGATTTGATCGAAGTTGTCGAGCACATTGTCGTTTGCAGCGGATGCGTCACGAATGACAAGGTGCGTCGGCAGCATCTTCGCCATTTCCTCGATGGTTGTTTCGTTAACGTCAGTGTCGAAACACGCGAGTAGGTAATCGTCTTTAAGCGTCTTGTTTACGTTGTTGATGATTTCCATATACAAAAAAGAGAATACCCAAGTAGCATCTTACAAATATAGATAAAAATCTCGAGATTTCTACACCGGTAGAATAAAAAAAACAAGATAGACGCGTTGATTTCCGTCCCCTCCTGTGTGCTCTTAGCCACAATTTTAGTAATAACCTGTTAAGACCCTATCCCACTAAAAATGTCAAGGCGCGGGCGGTGTCGGGTTGATGGGGGTTGTCGGCGGCGTTGCGTAAAGACAATCCGCTGCCGGAATTGTCTTTATGGCAATCCGGCAGCGGATAGACTTTGGATCTGCTGCGGTCAGGACCGTCGGTCAGGACCGTCGGTCAGGGCCGGCGGGCTGGGTCTGCGGGTCTGTTCAGCGGGCGGGTGGTATTCAGAACTCGAAGGTCTCGAGTTTCATTTCGGCGTTCTCGCGCATGATGCCGACGTAGCGGGCGAATTCCTCTGACGCGCTGTGGGCGTCGAGTGCCGCCTGGTCGCGCCATGTCTCGCAGATCATAAGCACGTCAGGTCGTGTGGCCGAGCGGAACACGTCGTAGGCCACGCAGCCGTCCTGAAGCAGCGAAGCCTCGGTGAGTCTGCGGGCGGCGTCGAGCACGACTTCGTATCTGTCGTCTTCGACGCGGATAAAGCAATTGAGTCTCAACATGATCGTTTGTGTATTTGGAAGTTGAACGACTTCTTATTCTGTTTTAGCTTTCTTTCTTCCGTCTGTGGTTTTCTTTGCAGCCGGGCTTTTCCTTGTCGCGCGTGTTTTCTTCTCTGCAGGAGTCTTTACGGCCGGTGCGGCGGTCACTTCCTCGGCTTCGGTCACGACCAGCGTGTCGTCGTTGAGGATGTTGGCACGCAGTGTCTTGACCTCTTTGTTGAGTGAGTTGATCTCGGCGGCCTGGTTTCTGATTGTCAGCAACAGAGGATTGAGTTCCTCGTTGTCGATGCTCTCAGGATACTGTTCCTCGACTCGTACGAGGAAGTCGGCCAGCACGTTCATGTAGTTTGTAAAGGCGGAGAATGGGGAGTCGTACGGACTGAAAGCCGCGTGCGACGCGCCGTCGGCCATGTTCTTGGTGCTCATGTAGTAGAAATGGTCGCTGCTCTGCAGATACTCCCAGTCCTGTTTAAGGCGCCGGTCGTCGCACATGCTGACACGCTCGGCCACACCGTAGAGTTTCGCAAGCGCCTCGCGCTGCAGGTCGTTGCCCTTCCATGCCGATACGTCGCGAGCCTCGTCGATATCCGACAACGGATATGGCACAGACAGTTCGCCGACCGGTTTCAGTCTTGCCGCAGCCTCCGACGGGGTGGAGAAAGCTATGTTGCGTTCAGCGGCGAACCGGGGCAGCGCTTTCATGAACTGGAATATGCCTGTCGATGCCGGCAGGAACGAGCCGAACGTGTCCATGCTGAAATAGAGGTTGACGATCTGTTCCTCTTCGGGCAACGCCGCGATCCAGTCCATATATTTGTCGGCGTTGAGAGGATATTCGGGCCATTCGGGATTGTTGAAATTCCGGGCTATGTCATCGCTCAGCTTGTCGTTGGTGAGGAGAAGTTTCAGCTTCGGAGCGGTAGCCGCGCTGTATATGTAGTCGGGAGATTTCCAGCCCAGTACATGCTTGGCGCCTGCGGTCAGGCAGGTCTTGAATCCCATTCCGCAGATCATCGACGCGATGTCGTCGTCGTAGATAAGCTCGGTGTTGGCGAATGTCTCCGGCCGAACCCCGAGTGTCCGGAATATCAGGTCGCTCTCCAGTTTCACTTCGCGCATGAACTCCTCGGGATCCTCAAGAGAGGCGAGCGAGTGCGCGAACGTTCCCGACAGGAATTCCACGCAGCCGCTTTCGGCGAGCTTCCTTAGACGGTCCACCACTTCGGGCACGTAGTTCTGGAGCTGTTCGAGCGCGGTGCCCGACACAGACAGCGCGCATCTGAACGCGCCATTGGTCTCGCGGATCATGTCGAGCAGGGTGTCGCACATGGGTATGTATGAGTTCTCGGCCAGACGCGTGATGATATCGTCATTGGCGAAGTCGTCATAATAATAGTGGTCGTTGCCTATGTCGAAGAAACGGTAGCGTTTCAGACGGTAAGGCTGGTGTATTTTGAAATAGAAACAGACGTTCTTCATTTTTTTCTATGGTTGGTGTGGCTGCCCGGCCTCATGCGGGCGTTGTCACTTGTTTATGACTTTATGATAGATGTCGATCACTTTCTTTCCGGCTTTCTCCCAAGTTATGCCGTGTATCTCCTCGATGCCCCTGTCGCGAAGCTCGCGGTGCAGGGCCGGATATGACGTGAGGGCGTGCATGGCGTCGGCCATGGCGTCGATGTCCCAGTAGTCGGTCTTTATGACGTTGTCGAGGATCTCGGCGCAGCCGCTCTGCTTCGATATTATCGAGGGCACACCCATCTCCATGGCTTCGAGCGGCGAGATGCCGAACGGCTCGGAAACGGAGGGCATGACATATACGTCGGAGTCGCGGAACATCTGGTAGACCTCCTTCCCCTTCAGGAATCCGGTGAAATGAAACCTGTCGGCTATTCCCCGTCGGGCGGCGAGCCGGATCATGGCGTGCTCCATGTCGCCGCCGCCGGCCATGACGAACCGTACGTGGCGGTTTTTCTGAAGCACCTTCGCGGCGGCTTCCACAAAATATTCAGGGCCTTTCTGCATGGTGATGCGTCCGAGAAATGTTATGACCTTGTCTTTCTTTTCCCGTCGCGGCAGATTGAGGAGTTCGTCGCTGAGCGGAATGACCGCGTTGTGTACGGTGGTGACCTTGTCGGGACTTATGCCGTATTTCTCGATCACCGTGCGGCGCGTCAGATCGGAGACTGTGATTATGTGGTCGGCGTTCTCCATGCCGTCTTTCTCGATGGCGAATACCGTCGGGTTGACATTTCCACGCGAGCGGTCGAAATCGGTGGCGTGCACATGGATCACCAGCGGTTTTCCGGTTACATTCTTCGCATGGATTCCGGCGGGATAGGTCAGCCAGTCATGAGAGTGTATCACGTCGCAGGGCACGGTGCGCGCTATCACTCCTGCCACTATCGAATAGTTGTTGATCTCCTCGATCAGATTGTCGGGATACTTGCCCGAGAACCCTATGCAGCCGAGATCATTGAGGCGCATATAGTTGAAGTCGGCGTAGATGTGGTCGCGCAGGTCGAAATAGAGCTGCGGGTCCATGACCTTGCCGATGCGGCTTTCCACGTATTCCCTGCTCACATCGCGCCACGCCACAGGCGTGCAGTCGGCGCCGATGATGTTGGCGAATCCCTTCTCCTCGTCGCCCCACGGGCGCGGAATCACGAAGGTTATCTCCATGTCGCCGTTGTTGAACATTCCCTTGGTCAGTCCGTAACTTGCCGTTCCGAGACCGCCGAGGATGTGAGGGGGAAACTCCCAGCCAAACATTAATGCTTTCATAATTTTATTCCGGTGCTGTTTTGCTAAAGAAGTTTACTCATGCGGTTGACTGTGCGTATCGAGGCGAGGATCTGCCCGACGTTTTTGGCGGTGCTCACTGCTCCGCGTCCGGTGTAGGGCGGGTTGGCGTCATACATCTCCGACAGCGAGCCGATGCAGCCCTCGGTCATCTCGTCCTCGTAGCCTATCAGCATGCGCTCGATAAACGACAGGCCGCTGATGCCGAATACCTTGAAATAGGCGTCGACATAGAATCCGAACAGCCAGGGGCGTGCCGGACCCTGATGAACCGTGTATTCGCGCTCCATCGGGTTGCCCACATAGACCGGACGGTAGTTGTGGCTCTTCGGGCTAAGCGAGCGCAGCCCCTTGGGCGTGAGCAGCTCGCGTGTGCAGAAGTCGAGCACTTTCTTGCGCTGGCGGCGGTCAAGCGGAGTGTATTCGAGTCCGGCGGCGATGGCCATGTTGGGGCGCACCTCAAGATCGGTGTAAGAGCCGTCTACGTAATCATACAGATAGCCGTAGTCGTTGAGGAAGGTCGAGATGAACGACTCTCCGCATTTTTCGGCTATGGCGCGGATGCGCGAGGCGTATCCGTCGTCGCTTCCGCTCTCTTCGAGCATAGAGAGCAGGAACATGAGCGCGTTGTACCACAATGCGTTGAACTCAAGTATATAACCTGTGCGCGGTATTATCGGGCGACCTTTGACCGATGCCGACAGCCACGTCACCGGTTTATCCTTCCCCTCGGTGCTGACGAGTCCGTTGTCGTGCAGCGCGAGGTTGCCGGCGCGGCCTTCGAGCACGCTGTCGACAAGATAGCGCACGGTGTCGAGATAACGCGACGCGCATTGCCCCGGATCAGCGTAGCGCCTGTACTGCTGGATGGCCCAGATAGTCCACAACGGGATGTCGGGCAGGTCGATGTCCTGTATGACATGATCCTTGTCGCCGGTCTCCAGATAATGGCGCAGAGCCTTCATGAACGATTCGAGTATCAGATGGTAGTCGTCCTCATGATCGATCGCCAGCGTGCAGCCCGGCAGCGCTATCAGCTCGTCGCGCCCTCTGACGCTGAACCAGGGATATCCCGCCATGATATACATGCCGTGCTCATTTTTGAGATAACACTGCTTGGCCGCGTTCTTCAGGCAGTTGAAGAACGACGTGCGGCATGTGCGCGTCTTCAGTTCCGCATCGTATGTCTGTTCGAATGTCGCCGGATCCGTCTCGAAGGTCGATGCCGAGAAAATCACCGATTCCCCCTTGCTGACGGGAAGTTCGAAATATCCGGGCACCCACTGGTCTTCCTTGTAAGGAATGCCTCGGTCGCGGTCTTTATAATATTCGATGCCTTTGTACCAGTTGGGTTCGTCGACCCATCGGGCTTCCTTGCTGAACTGCATAAAGAGCGACGGGTAGCCGTCGTACATGCAGGTGGCGATTCCGTTGGCCACGTGGCGGATCTCCCGGTTCACACGGTCGTTCTCAACGCTGAGCGCGTTGGCGTCGCGGAATGCGAGGAACGGGCGGAAGCGGAGTAGCGTGGGGGAGTGGGCCTCGACAAGGGTGTATTTAATCAGAATCCTGTTCTCATGTGAGATAAAGACTTTCTCTTTTGTCAGAATCACTCCGCCGACGCGGAACGTGACTCTGGGAACGGATTCGCATGTGAACTCGCGGATGTACTTGTGACCGTTGGGGCTGAAGACGCTGTCTCCATACTGATGCAGGCCGAGGTTGAACGAGGCGCCGTGCTGGATCACCGATTCGTCGAGCGACGACAGAAGCACATGCGCCTTGTCGTCCATCTCCGGAACCGGTATCACCAGAAGACCATGCTGCTTGCGGGTATTGCAGCCCACGATGGTCGTGCAGTGGTACGCTCCCGACATATTCGTGCGAAGCATCTCTTTGGGAAGCGACTGCTCCAGGTTGATCATAAGGTTCTTGTCAAATTTAAGATAACTCATGATTGCCGGTATATGTGTTGGGTTATAGTTATTCATGCATCGGGGAGACGCGCAGTGACGGCTGCATTGGGGTATGCGGAGATCGGTGCGTTACTCCCCTTAAGATGGTAACACAAAAGTACGGCTTTTTTATCGGATTGTCAATATGTTTTTGAACATATTAATGCAAAATCCGCGCTTTTGCGCGGATTTTGATATCAATTGCTCATTTATTAATGGCAGATGAACGTTTTTTTATGGTCTTGGCCGATTCTTACTTGCAGTCCTTGATCATTATAGCCTTTATCTGTTCGGGGGTAGGCAGCGGCATGTCGCGGACAAGTGTTGAAGAGAATGCCTCGTACGACCGGATCTGGAGCGGTTCGAGTATGCCGAGAAAATCCTTGTAGATGTTTCGAAAATCAGCTATGAAGTCGGTTATTCCGACATTGTCGAATGCCTTGAAGAAATCAGCCACCGTCAGTGTCTCGGTCTCGACAGCGGGCGATATGCCGTTGGTGTCGTCGCTGAGCCTGACGTCATAGATCAGCGAGGCCGCTTTCAGTTTCTCGACCACACGGCCCACAATGCGGATGGGCAGATAATAGCGTACCGCCATTTCCTGATGCGACAGCGGTTTCTGCTTGTCGGCGAAACGCCGGGCGGTCACGGCCATCACTATCAGTGCCACATTGTGCCACCCTCGGTTGGAGATCGTGCTTTCGTCGCCCATCAGATTGAAAGTGAAGACATTTTGCATCGAATAGGCAATCATGCATCCGGTCAGTAGCACGAGCCACGAAAGCTGCAGCCAGATCAGCATGAGGGGCAGGAACGCGAATGACCCGTATATGGCGTTGTATTTCGACACATATATCTGACCATTGAGGAAGAGCAGCTGCAGGATCTGAAAGGAGATTGCTGCCATTATCCCGGCGATCGCCGCATACTTGAAATTGACTTTTGTGTTGGGTATCAGATAATACGACAGCGAGAACGCGAGCCAGCAGAGTGCGAAGGGAACCAGTTCGAGCACATAGTTGAGTACCGGCGTGAGGAAAGGAAAGTCGATGTTCGACTGCACCACTCCCGACATGAATATCGACACTCCCGACGAGCAGATCATGAGCACCGGTATCATGAGGCAGATCGCGATATAGTCGGTAATCTTCTGATAGAGCGTGCGCGACCGTTTCACACCCCAGATGGAGTTGAACGTGTTTTCGATCGACGAGAGAAGCGAGATGACCGTCCAGAGCAGAACCACTATGCCGACGCCGACGAAGACGCCCTGTGTGGCGGAGTTGAGATAGGAATCGACAAACTGCAGGGCGGTCGATATCCCTTTCCCCTGTGAGGGGAAGAATTCATAGAGCTGCTTCTGGAGAAGATCCTGCAGACCGAATCCACGGCCAATCGCCACGAGCAGTGCGAACGCAGGCACGATCGAGAGCACGGTCTGATATGTGAGCGACATCGACTTGTTCTGCAGGCTTGAGTTGAAGAATGCGCTGAGGGTCAGATTCAGGATCTTGATCACGCGCGTGCCGAGGTTGTTTCGCGGGTCGCTCCACACGCCGTCAGAACAATAATTGTAGACTGATTTGGCGCGGGCTATGATTTTGGCCGTGAAACTTTCCTCTTTTGCTGTTTTGTCTTTCATAGTGGAGTCGGTCTTGGGGCGCGGAGAGCGCGCGGCTGTAAGTGTAAGTTGTAAATAGTAAGACCGATGCTTCCCGCGAAGAAAGCACCGGTCCTGATGAGTGGCAGAGATGCTGTAAGCCGGGTTATGTGCTCCGGACTGGCCGGAGTGTCTGTCATTTATCTTTGCGGCCGTTTGCACGGCGCGCTATAGCGGTCTACCCCCCGGCAATGGACGGGCCGTCCTTTGCTGCCGGTATATTTGACCTTGCAACCCGCAGGATGTGCGGCCCCGCATGTCGCCATGCGGGCCGGTGGGCTCTTACCCCGCCTTTTCACCCTTACCTGTGCCGCGAGGGCACGGGCGGTTTTTTTCTGTCACATTGATCCCCGACGTCGCCGCCGGCTTTCCGTTAGAAAATGCGGTGCCCTGTGTTGCCCGGACTTTCCTCTTTATGCTGGGCATAGAGCGACAGACCACATTTCTGCCTTTCTGCAAAATTACTCATTTATTTTATGATGTGCAAATCTGCAGCTCATGGCCCGGGGCAACCGCATCAAAATTTGGCCTTAAGTAGCATGTCGGTCAAATAGTCGTT
>CAMWRV010000072.1 GCA_947176745.1 uncultured Muribaculaceae bacterium | reverse complement strand
CCGCTACACTCCCTCTTCAACTTGCGGAATTTCCTCGAAAATACGCCGCCCCTGCATTAACATTTTTTGTGGGATGGGGTCTAAGATTCTGAATTATCAACAGAACCTCACATCTTATTGTTGCATGTACTCTTCAAAAAAAGCTTTGAAAAAGGTGTTTTTCCTGGAGACGCATGATCACCTGCGGCTCTTTGACTTTCTTGATTTCTTCGAAGGGGCTGATTTGGCAGGCGTTTTCGCCGCCGGTTTCTTGGTCTTGCTGACTGTCGCCACACTCTTTTTTACGGGTAGCCTCACGCCTTCCTGCACGAGGAACTGGGCAAGCAGCTCCGAATCGGCATAGCCCGAGGCTGCCGCCTGATTGAAATATTTCAGTGCCATCGGTTTGTCCTGAGGCATACCTATGCCGTCGCGCAGCATCAGAGCCAGCTTGTAGGCCGCTTCCGCCACGCCGCGGTCGGCGGCTCTCCAATAATTTTCGGCAGCGATCCTTTTGTCGCCGATCAGTCCGCGGCCTGTATAATAGCAGTCGGCGAGATTGAGCAATGCAAGGGGATGACCGTTCTTCGCGGCGCGACCGAACCAATAGGCAGCCTCGACATCATTCTGCTTCACCCCTTTTCCTTCATGATAGAGCATAGCTATGCGGTAACGGGCTTCATTGTCGCCTTTCCCGGCGGCCTGGGCATACCATTTCCATGCCTGGTTGACGTCAGTCTTCACTCCGGTTCCTGTCAGGAAACAGTCGCCGACAATTCTTGCGGCTTCAGGATTCCCCTGACTTGCCAGAGTTATGTTGTCCTTATAAGCATTCACACCTACCGACGGAATATCCGTATTGGCGTGTGATATCAGCGAAAAAAGAAGCAGAGCCAGACCCGCCGCAAGAAAGCCACGGGAACGGACACATGAGCATATCGGGTTAATATCGTGTGAATTGTGTGTCTGTTTAATCTTCATCTCAATACTATTACATCAATGTTCTAATAATAGAACGTCCGAAGAGCATCTATTATTGAAATGTATTATTGGAATGTATTGTTGGAATGACACAAAATAAGTGCGGACTGCCGCATGGCAGACCGCACCTTTTGTCTCTGGTTGACAGGTCATTTCTCGGAATCGAGGAGAGCGATCTTCTGCTCCAGCTCCTTGATATCCTCTTTAAGACGCTTTACCTTGTTGTCCATGTCCTTGAGCATCGAGTTGCCGGCCGACGACTTGATGCTGAAGAATCCCATGTTATTCTCGATTGTCTTGAGTTCAGCCTTGCGGCTCTCGCAGATGCGGACAAGTCTGTCGCGTTCGCGGCTCACCTTGCCTCCGTCACCCTTGATCTCCGACACGCGGTTCTGGAAATCATTCATGCGGCGGCGGGCCTCACGCTGGTTGTAGGCGTCATAGAGAGCGTCGCACACGGCACGATACTCGGTAAAGATCTTGTCTTTCATCTTGAAAGGCACAAAGCCTACAGTCTGCCACTCGGCCTGGAGTTCCTTGATTCTGGGCATGATCTCCTTGCGGTCGCCATCTTTGGGGAGTTCCGACAGACGGGCTATTATGTCGCGCTTCTTCTCGAGATTCTCCTGTTCTTCGCGGTGACGCTCCTTGCTCTGGCGCTTGCGCTCGTCGAAGAAATAATTGCAGGCGGTCGTGAATCTCTGCCAGAGAGCGTCGCTCTGCTTGCGCGGCACGCTTCCGATGCTCTTCCATTCCGCCTGGAGCTTTACAACCTCGTCTGCCGCCTTTCTGATATCTTCCGAGTTTTTGAGAGCCTCGGCTTTCTCGCAAAGTGCGGTCTTTTTCAGGAGATTCTCGTTGAATTCATCTTTGGCTCGCTGGAAGTAAACGGCCTTAGCCGCGAAAAAGTCGTCGCACGCCTTGCGGAAACGGCTGTAAAGAACCGTATTGGCCTTTTTAGAGGCATATCCGTATTCACGCCATTTCTTCTGAAGCTCCACGATGCGGTCGGTCGATGAATTCCAGTCAGAGAATGTCTTGAGCGCAGCGGTGTCAATCGACTCGATCTCTTCACACAGCTTCGTCTTGGCCTCCTCGTTGACGAGTTCGGCAGCCTTGCGCTGCTCGAAATATTCCTGATGGCGACGGTTGACCACGGTCGATGCCTCTTTGAACTCATCCCATACGGATTCGCGGATCTCTTTTGCCACCGGACCTACGGCACGCCACTGGTCGTGAAGACCCTGAAGCACTCTGAAAGCCGCTACAGGATCAGCCATCGACTCAAGTTTTTTGGCTTCTTCTATAAGCGCACGTTTCGCCTCAAGATTCCTGCGGAAGTCGAAGTCGCGCAGCTCCTTGTTGATCTTCAGGTTGTCGTAGAAGCGTTCAACCACGTTCTGGAACTGTTTCCAGATCTCGGTCTCGGCTGTGGGGGGCACGTCTTTAATTTCCTTGAAGTCAGACTGCAGTTTCTGGAAGTCGGGGAATTTTGTATTGACATTGTCGATGTCGCCCGCGATTTCCTCCATGCATGTCAGAATCTCCTGCTTCTTCTCAAGATTAGCTGCACGCCTTGCCTCTTCGGCTGCCAGATAAGCGGCACGGCGCTCCTTGAAATCAGCGTATAATGACTTGAGCTCGTTTTCCACCTCGTCGGGCTGGGCGGAGAATGTGGCCGGATCATTGCCGGCTTCGACATATGCGTCAAGCAACTCCATGTTCTCTCTGTTCTTGAGATTGAAGAAGGCCTGTTTGATCGCCGTGACTTCTTTGTGCGCCTCCATGTCGCCCGACTCCACTATCGATTTCAGCGTGTCGCGGAGTTCCTCTTTCGACATGGAGTGGATACGCCTGCTGTCGGCTTTCTCCTCTTCCGTCTGTGCGTCTTCCGTCTGCGCGTCGGCAACCTGCGCGAGATCCGATGACGGAGATGATTCCTCAATACATGTGTTCTCAGTTTCCGCCACTTCGGGCGCGGGGGTTACAGTCTCCTCGGGGGCTACTGTTTTTTCAAGCTCATTCATAATGGTGGTTATGATTATTTATACTTCAATCCGGGGAGTCGGCCCCGGACGCCTGACGTCCGGGGCTGTCGCTCTTCCGAAATAATTGCCAAATATATAACAATTAATTTATTCTGCCAAAAATTCGGCATTTAATGTCGCATTATGCGGGTTTCAGAACGGGAAATTGATGCCGAAATTGAGCGAACCGTTGGAGTTCAGCGGTATTCCCTCTTTCGACAGCATGCCGGGGGTATGATCCATTCCGAGGAAAATGTTGAACCCGCGATGCCAGAAATTGAGCATCCATCCGAACGATGCCCCGAATGTGCCGTATGCCACATTGACATCGGCTGAGAAGCAGTCTACCGGATTGACATTGGCCGACAGGCGCACTTCCGTCCATGTGAAATGACGGTCAAACCGCGACGAACTGAGCAATCCGAAATGCAGCCGCCTGTAGACCGGCAGCGTGTAATCGACACCTACATTGAGTGTAGCTCCAAGGCCTACGGTCCGTGTGCCGCAGTCGCCGTTGTCGGTGAGCTGATATAGCTCTGCAAGATCGTCACTGAAGCGGTCCCATTCACTCTCGAAGCTGTTGGAGGCATCCTCGTCGGCGTTGAACACATAGGCGTCTGTCGTGACTGTCCGCACTCCGTTGGTCGAGGCATGTTTAGTGCCGCTGTAGGATATCCAGCCCAGATCAAGGAGTCCGAGAGAGAAGTTGAAGTCGCGCCATTCGTATGAGGCTCCCAGATCGAAGGCCATTCCGAATCCGTTGGGGCCGAACGATCCGTCTCCATCCATATCTATTCCGGAGACATAGCGTTGACCGTTGTCCGACAGGTCGGTCTCGTACCTTAGACCACCGATATTGGCGTAGATGTCGGCACTGGTTCTTGCGATCCATTCGTTTTCGCCCAGAGTCAGATCGGCTTCTCTGAAATCAGCCTCGAAATTGGCAAGACCGACAAGGAATTTCATGGCCGCTCCGGCACGAAGACCCGGTACCTGCGGAATATCGCGCGAATGGTTGAGCGCGATCTCGGCGTAGCCCATGGCAGAAGCACTGAGATTACGGATATCGTATGTGCGGTTGGAAACACCTTCCTTGGCAAGCTCGAAGAGCGATTTGGGCAGACCTGCATGCAGTGCGGCCCGCGCGTTGATAGAGACGGTGTTATAACCTCCCCATGCCTTGAAGCCTCCGGAAAGGAGGTTGATCTTCATTTCAGCACCGAGTTTGCTTGTCGACGGAATGCCGTTGAGCACCGATGACGATACAGCAGGATTTGTAAACAACACAGTGCGCCCGTCTACAACATGGAATATGTCTGTCATATGAAGGTTGCCCCGCATTGCCAGATCAAAGTTGCCGAGACCGGGAAACGACACAAAGTTCATATTGTTGCCGAACGCCGGGTTCAGCTGGTAGCGATATGTATAGTTGTCGAGGAAATATCCTGAGTTTGTGTTCTGTGCGGACACAGTCAGAACTCCCGCAGCCGCCATAAGGGCAGCCATTATTCTTTTATATGTTTTCATATGGATTATAATCAGGATCAGAACTCTTTTTCATAAAATCCGGTCACACGAGCGCGAATGTCGTCGAGCTGAAGCGTCTGCGACGGGGCGAGGGGCTCCTCTCCTGCTCCCGCCTCAAGGACAGCTACGATGCGGATGCCGTCAAGGTGTCTCACCTCTCCGGTCATCGATATCACAAGATCAGTCTCCGAACCTGCCTTGACAGTGTTGCTTTCCAGTCTTACTCCCGACACATCGCCATCTGTGGTAATGGGATAGAGGGTCAGCTGAATGTCGACCGGGCAATTGTTGACCGCATGAGCCGTCACTTCGAGTTTCGTTATGGTAATGGCGTCGAGATCTTCGTCATTCCATCCGTCGCGCACGTCGGTATAGACTATGCGCGAGCCGTCGTTGAGCGCGAGAGGGGCAAGGAGTTCATAGCGTCCGTCGGCGGCAGGAAGCTGCGCCGGAATGCTGAATCCCGATACCCTCTGCACAGGAATGCCGGCATCGACAAGGTCGATAGATATGTTGTCGGGAAGCCCTCTGACGCTCCAACCCGAGGGAGTCTTGAGCAGAGATCCGAGTGACGAGAATCTGCACCACTCAAGCCCGGATGCAAATTCCGAGGGAACATCGAGTCCTGAATCCGAGGGAGACAACACGAAGTTGTATGGTCCGCTCTCCCCTTTAGCGTAACCGATTTTCACCGGGCTGTCAAGGTCGTAGACAAGATCCGGCGCTCCGATGCGGCCGGCGGTGAGTCTGAGCCCGGTGGAGCATTCGAGAGGAATTCCGGCCACCGGATTGTTCATGCTGAAATATATCTGCGGATTGGCGATCGCTATCTCCGTCTCGTCTCCTTTAAGGAAATCAGGTATGTCAGCAAGCGACACGGGAGCAATGTGTATGCCGTCGAGGGAATATCTGACCTCTCCGTCAAAATCACGGATCTCAAATTCGTCGAGTCCGTAATATACAGTAAGTTCCGCTTCGTTTCGGAAAACACCTCCTGAAGGAACTATGTCGACGTAACCGCTCTCGATATGAAACTCGCTGTTGAAATCGAGCGTCCTGTCGGGACGGATGACTACCCCGGCCGCACTGGTGTCAATGCCTGTCGCGACAAGAACGGCCGAAGCATGATTGCCCGTCACATCCACACGCGGAACTCTCCAGTATCCGCTTGCCGGATCGTATGTTCCGACACTCGGTTCGGCATCGAGTCCTTTCGGAGCGCGGATCACCATGTCTAAGAACGACATAGAGATGATCGAAGATGTAGGATCGTCTATCTCAAGATCAAGAGTGAACCTGAAGGGTGCGGTCGTGACATGGCTCAGAGACACGATCGCATCGTCGACATTGAGAGATGAATATGAAAAGTAGTCTCCGACCTCTCTGATGGGGAATATGTAGGATTCACCGGGCGCGCGGCGGGAGACGGACTGACCTGTGTCGATAAGACGCTCAAGAGTCTCATGACTCGGATTGACCGTTGTCGGACTGGCGGTCACGCCGGCGATGGCAATAGGTTCGGAGCTGAAATTTCCTTTCTGCACAAGCGCGTAGAAGTCTTTCCCTCCGATCGAGACAGTCTGGATCTTGCTGTCGGGATCAATGCTGATCACATCTCCGAGTGTGACAGGGTCGATATTGACCGGAATCACAAGATCGTTGATGTTGACACGTGTGGTCGTATCGACATCCGACAGATCATAGCTGTCGTCTATACAACCCGTCAGCAGCGACAGCGCAGCAAGCGCCACCGCTGATTGATACAGTGGTTTAATCATAAAAACGTAAGGTTTGGTTATCAAGTCAAATTTATTTCAAGTCAAAACTCATGACTCTTGAGGATGGCAGTACGGACAATCCGGGCAAGTCGGAACCGGCAAGTCCTGAAAGTATTGAAGTGAGGAGATTGCGTTCTGCAGTCAGGTATACATTCCGTGGCGGAGACTCCCCCGCCACGGAATTATGTCATGTCATTTCACCTCTTTCATGGATATCACACGTATATCCTCTTTGGGGCGGTCGGCTCTGCCGGTCTCGGCGTTCTGGATTTTCTCGACGACATCCATGCCCTCGATCACCTCGCCGAACACGGTGTATTGTCCGTCAAGATGGGGAGTGCCTCCGAGTGTGAGATACGCTTCGCGGATCTCGGCTGGAAGGGGCTCGTCTTTGACAGCTTCCTCGGTCTGGCGTGCAAGCTCCTGACGCAACTGTTCGAGAGCCTCGCGGTCGCCACGCTGCTGCATGGCTCTTACAGAATCCATGTGCTCCCGGACAAGACCATTGAAATACTTCTGCTTGCGCTCGTGATTGGCACGCTGCTCCATCATGTCGAGAGTGCGGGCCGTCTGCTTCTCACCTGTCACAATATAGAACTGCGAACCGGAACTGCGACGCTCGGGATTGACCTGGTCGCCTGTCCGCGCGGCAGCAAGAGCGCCATACTTGTGAAAATGCCTGGGATAGTCGATCTCCGCAGGGAGTGTATATGACGGATCGCCCGATCCGAGCATGGCCGTGCTGTCGGCCGTCTTGGAGTCGGGATCGCCCGTCTGGACCATGAAGTCCTTGATTACTCTGTGAAACAGCACTCCGTCGTAATACCCCTCGCGCACAAGCTTCAGGAAATTGTCGCGGTGCACGGGAGTGTCGTCATAGAGCTTCACTTTAATATCGCCGAGCGAGGTGTGTATCTCGACCACCGGGTCGGCGAATCCGTTTGAAATTGCCATTAGCGATATTATTAGGCTTAATAAAAACTTTTTCATCATTTTTGATGGGATGTGGTCTTGGGCTGTGCTTAGATCTTGTTCTCTCCGGGATGAATCCGCTTGTAGATGCGCCGGAAGTTATTGTCGGTTCTGTTCAGCTCGTCGACGTGATCCTGATAGTCATCTCCCCATATGGCCTGAAGAAGCGATCCGATATACCTGCGCTCACGGTCCTTGTCGATGGCACCCTCGATCAGCGAGGCAAGCCATGGCTCGAAAGCAGCACGGTCGACAGCCGCAAGATAGCGGGCGGTGCTTGCAAGAAACTGTCCGGAAGTATCGACATTGCGAAGCTTCAGGATCAGTTCGGGCATCTCGGCGGCACACGTGTCGCAGTGATCGACGATATACTGGTATACCGCCATTCCCTGATGTTCCAGATTTTCCTTGTCGTTAGGTTCGTCCATCTCGAAATTATTTATCGTTAAGACCCCTTCCTACAAAAAAGTTGATGCAGGGGTCGCAGAAATCAGTAACACGATGCAAAAATAATAATTTTTTTGTTAATTTTGTAAAACTCTAACAAAATAAGATTACAATGGAGAGACCAGACAATACGCCCGACAGATTTGTGATTGTCATCGGGCGGCAATATGGAAGCGGCGGACGAAGAATCGGCAAGATGCTCGCAGAGAACCTCGGGGTCAGTTATTACGACAAGTCTCTGCTCAGCGAGGCAGCCGGAGAACTCGGCTACTCTTCCGAAATATTCGAGCGCAACGATGAGCGCAGGCCGTCGCTGCTTCGGTCACTCCTGTCGTTCAACTACGGAGCGCCGACGGCCAATATCGAGCAGTCGACGATGAGCGACGAGAAAATCTACGAATTCCAGTGCCGCGTGATCCGCGGGATATGCGAGCGTGAGTCTTGCGTTATCGTAGGGCGTACCGCCGATTATATAATGCGTGACCACGCGGGGCTTGTCAGCCTGTTCATACATGCTCCTGCCGAGGCCAGAGCCCTTTCGATTATAAAACGCGGGGAGACCGACTGCCAGACTAAAGCCATCGACACCGCCGCGAAAAACGACCGCGCCCGCGCCTCATATTATAACTATTACACCAACCGCGACGCCTGGGGGCGAGCCGACAACTATCACCTCTCGTTCGACTCGTCACGCATGACCGACGAAGCAATCATAGCCGCCGTGCGTTCCATCCTTGAGAACAGACGTCAGCAGACGGCTTCCGGCCAACCGATTTCCTGACAAAAGAAATCCATAGATGCTTCTTTTTTGTTTACATGCTATAAAATATCTTAATTCCATGTAATCATGAAAAAAGCTACTTACTTCATTGTATACGCGGCCACACTGGCCATAGGAGTCCTGCTGCTGATCTTCAGCCAGGAACCACTGACACGCCCCGAGCCTCTGGCTCTTAGAAACATAGTCATCGCCGCCGGTATAGTCTATATCGCGATCGGCGTGGTGAACTTTCTCTTTTCTCTTCGCAAGAAAGAGACTCCTTACGGCACGGTCAAGACCAGGCCATGGTATCTGACGGCAATGTCGATCGCCGCGGTCTTCTGGGGAATCCTCATGCTGGCCATGTCGACACCGATGACCACCACTCTTGCCGTTACGCTCGGAGTGTCGCTCATAATTGCCGCTTTCGCGCAGTCCATGTGGATAGCCGGTGCGACACACACATCTGGAGTGTCGGGATGGTGGTATGTGGTTCCGGTCTGCGTGCTCGGAGCCGGGATCATCGACATCACTCTGGTCAACGACTATGCGAGAATGGGCCAAAGCAGCTCCACGGCATGCGTGCTGTCGGGAATACTGCTGCTCTGCTACTCGGTCAACGGATTCATAAGCCTTCGCAACCTCATACACAGGCGAGAGAAGGCTCGCCAGCGCGCTCTCCGCGAGGTGACAGCAGAAAAGGGCACCGTAGCGTCTGAAAAAGAATCCGCAGCCACCTCCTCGCCCGACAAATAGAGTCGGCCATGAGCAGGGCAACCGCATCAAAATTATGTGCGATAAGTAACGGTTGCTTTGAGTCAACA
>CAMWRV010000071.1 GCA_947176745.1 uncultured Muribaculaceae bacterium | reverse complement strand
AGAACATGGTTACCGGTGCTGCTCAGATGGACGGTGCTATCATCGTGGTTGCCGCTACTGACGGTCCGATGCCCCAGACTCGCGAGCACATCCTTCTCGCACGTCAGGTGAACGTTCCCCGTCTTGTTGTCTTCATGAACAAGTGCGACCAGGTTGACGACGAGGAGATGCTTGAGCTCGTTGAGATGGATATGCGTGATCTTCTTTCTCAGTACGAGTATGACGGCGACAACACTCCCGTTATCCGCGGTTCTGCTCTCGGTGCTCTCGAAGGCGATCCGAAGTGGGTTGAGAAAGTTCTTGAGCTCATGGATGCTGTTGACAACTGGATTCCCCTTCCTCCCCGTGACGTTGACAAACCCTTCCTTATGCCCGTTGAGGACGTATTCTCGATCACAGGTCGTGGTACAGTTGCAACTGGTCGTATCGAGGCTGGTCGCGTGAAAGTAGGTGATGAGGTTCAGATCCTTGGTCTTGGTGCTGACAAGAAATCTGTCGTAACCGGTGTCGAGATGTTCCGTAAGATCCTCGACGAGGGTGAGGCTGGTGACAACGTAGGTCTTCTCCTCCGCGGTATCGACAAAGACGAGATCAAACGTGGTATGGTAATCTGCCACCCCGGACAGGTTAAGCCTCACGATCACTTCAAGGCTCAGGTCTACATCCTTAAGAAAGAAGAGGGTGGTCGTCACACTCCGTTCCACAACAAATACCGTCCCCAGTTCTACATCCGTACTCTCGACGTTACAGGTGAGATTTCTCTCCCCGAGGGCGTAGAGATGGTGATGCCCGGCGACAACGTTGAGATCGACGTTAAGCTCATCACTCCGGTTGCTATGGACAACGGTCTCCGTTTCGCTATCCGCGAGGGTGGTCGCACGGTAGGTTCGGGTCAGATCACAGGTGTGATCGAGGACTAATCAGATCCTGATACAATAACAAGCGCGGAACTTCGGTTCAGGAGTTCCGCGCCATACACGGGAATAGCTCAGTTGGTAGAGCACTGGTCTCCAAAACCAGGTGTCGAGAGTTCGAGTCTTTCTTCCCGTGCCAATACAGAAATAAAATGAAATTATTTAAAGATATAAAGGAGTCCTACGACGAACTCGTCTACAAAGTCTCCTGGCCATCTCAGAAAGCTTTGATCAACAGTTCCGTGCTGGTGTTGATAGCTTCCGTCATATTGGCAGTCTTCATATGGGCTGTAGACAAGGTTTTCTCTTTGCTGATGGAATTAGTGTACAGTATTAATTTTTAAACTTATCTAACGCGGTTTTCAATGGCTGAAGCTGAAGTTAAGAAGGCATGGTACGTTCTGCGTGCCATTTCTGGTAAAGAGGCCAAGGTCAAGGAAATTCTTGATGCAGCCATCAAGAATACGGATCTCGGTCTTTACGTCGAGCAGGTATTGATCCCCACGCAGAAAGTTTACACCACGCGCAATGGCAAGAAAGTGCTGAAGGAGCGCAACCTCTATCCCGGCTATGTTTTTGTCGAGGCAAGACTCACCGGTGAGGTTATCTACGAGCTCCGCAACACGACTAATGTCATTGATTTTTTGCGCGGACGCGCCAAGAACAGTGACCCTATGGCACTGCGCGAGATCGAGGTGAAAAGAATGCTGGGCACTGCCGACGAGATGCGTCAGCCTGTTGCTGACGCTGTCGATGACTATCTCGTAGGCGAACCTGTTAAGGTAACGTTCGGACCCTTCTCCGGGTTCAGCGGTGTTATCAAGGAGGTCAATTCCGACAGAAAGAAAATCAAGGTGGAGGTCAAGATTTTCGGCCGCCCCACAGATTTGGAGCTGGAAAATTCCCAGGTCGAGAGGGTGTGATCGCCGGCTGTGTTACGAGCTGATGGTCCGAATTCACGACAACAAACAACTCATTTAACAAAGTAGAACAATGGCAAAAGAAATTGCTGGACAGATCAAATTACAGATTAAGGGCGGTGCTGCAAACCCGTCTCCTCCCGTAGGTCCCGCGCTGGGTTCTAAGGGTATTAATATCATGGAATTTTGCAAGCAATTCAATGCCCGCACCCAGGATAAGGCCGGTAAGGTTCTTCCTGTTGTAATCACATATTACACAGACAAGAGCTTCGACTTTATCGTTAAGACTCCCCCCGTTGCAGTTCAGCTCAAGGAGGTCGCTAAGCTCAAAAGCGGCTCCGCGCAGCCTAACCGCAAGAAAGTGGCTGAGATCACCTGGGATCAGGTCAAGACAATTGCTCAGGACAAAATGCCGGATTTGAACTGTTTTACTTTAGACTCAGCGATGCGCATGGTCGCAGGCACTGCGAGGAGCATGGGTATAACCGTCAAAGGGGACTTCCCTGAGAACAATTAAAAATCTTCAGACAAATGGGAAAACTGACAAAAAATCAAAAGTTGGCTTTAGCGAAGATTGAACCCGGGAAGGCATATACGTTGAACGAGGCTACCGAGAAGGTGAAAGAGGCTTCTTTCGAGAAGTTCGACGCATCTTTCGATATCGATGTCCGTCTCGGCGTGGATCCCCGCAAGGCTGACCAGATGGTGCGTGGCGTCGTTTCGCTTCCCCACGGTACAGGCAAGGAGGTCAAAGTGCTCGTGTTGTGCAATGCTGACGCTGAGGCTGCCGCTAAGGAAGCCGGTGCCGACTATGTTGGTCTCGATGAATACATCCAGAAGATCAAAGAGGGTTGGACCGATGTCGATGTCATCATCACCCAGCCTTCCGTAATGGGCAAGCTCGGTCCCCTCGGTCGTATCCTCGGCCCCCGCGGACTTATGCCTAACCCCAAGAGCGGTACTGTGACTATGGATGTCGCTAAGGCTGTCAAAGAAGTAAAGCAGGGTAAGATCGACTTCAAGGTCGACAAGACCGGTATCATCCACGCCTCGATCGGTAAGGTTTCCTTCCCGGCCGAGAAGATGGCTGAGAATGCTAAAGAGTTCATCAACACTCTTATCAAGCTCAAACCCGCCACTTCAAAAGGTACATACATCAAGAGCATTTATCTTTCAAGCACCATGGGTCCCGGCATCAAGGTCGAGCCTAAGTCGGTCGCTGAATAATCTTTAAAACGACTAACGAAATGAAAAAGGAAGATAAAGCGATAATCATTGCCAAGATTGGCGAGGAGCTGGCTAACTACAGCTGTGTATATCTGACTCAGACTTCCGGTCTTAATGCCGAGAAGACAAGCAACCTCCGTCGTGCATGTTTCGGTGCAGACGTCAAGATGCTCTGCGTTAAGAATACACTCCTCCGCAAAGCTTTCGAGGCAAGCGAGACAGATTACTCCGGACTTTATGATCTTCTCCACGGTGAGACAACGCTGCTTCTCAGCAACGTTGGCAACGCGCCTGCGAAGCTCATCAAGAAATTCCGTGACAAGAACGATACGCTCCCTATGCTCAAGGGCGCTTTCGTAGAGGAATCGGTCTACATCGGTGAGGAGCAGCTCGATACCCTCGCCAACATCAAGAGCAAGAACGAACTTATCGCCGACGTTGTGGCTCTGCTCCAGTCGCCTGCTAAGAACGTTATCAGCTCTCTCCAGTCTGGTGCCAACAAGCTTCATGGCATCCTTGAGACTCTCTCCAAAAAAGAAGCATAACCCAAGTTTAAAAATTCAAAAAAACAAATACGAAAATGGCAGATTTGAAAGCATTTGCAGAACAGCTTGTTAACCTTACAGTAAAGGAAGTTAACGAACTCGCTGAGATCCTCAAGACTGAATACGGCATCGAGCCCGCAGCCGCTGCTGTGGCTGTTGCAGCCGGACCCGCAGCAGGCGCTCCCGCTGCCGAGGAGAAAACTAACTTCGACGTAGTTCTTAAGGCAGCCGGCGCAAGCAAGCTCGCTGTTGTGAAGCTCGTTAAGGAGCTCACAGGTCTCGGCCTCAAGGAGGCAAAAGAGCTCGTTGACGGTGCTCCCAACACAATCAAGGAAGGTCTTCCCAAAGCTGAGGCTGAGGGTCTGAAGAAGCAGCTCGAAGAGGCTGGTGCCGAGGTTGAGCTCAAATAAGATACCGACAAATCCACAGATAGGTTAGGAACACTTTTGTGTTCTTAACCTTTTGTGGCATTTACTCTTCTCTTCTTTCTCTCCGTTTCCTCTCTCTCGTCTATCCGTTGCTCCGGGATAACGGAGTTCCCCCTGATCCGGGCATGAGCGCGGCGGCTGTTACTTCCGCCTGTTGTGGAATACCTGTGTGACGGGCAAGTCTGGAAACTTTCCGCTTTCGTTATCTGATGCGTGTCTGTTTCTGGCACTTTTTATGTGTCAACGCCTCTACAGGCGTCGGCATCCGGAGAATTCCGGATCAGAGCATCCGGGCCGATCTCCGATATGAGCGAAATTGCTAAGCCCATAGAATCTTAAATTACACCAAATGTCAGTAAATTTAACCGAAAAGCCGCGTGTAAACTTCGCGTCGATCAAGAATCCGCTGCCCTTCCCTGACTTCCTCGAAGTTCAGCTGAAGTCGTTCCGCGATTTCTTGCAGCTCGACACTCCCCCCGAACAGCGCAAAAACCAAGGACTGTACAAGGTGTTTGCGGAGAACTTCCCTATAGCAGACACCCGCAACAACTTCGTGTTGGAGTTTCTTGACTATTATATTGATCCGCCCAGATATTCGATCGACGAGTGTCTTGAGCGTGGACTGACTTACAGCGTTCCTCTTAAGGCAAAACTCAAACTTTACTGCACGGATCCGGATCACGAGGATTTCGATACGACCATCGACAATGTCTTCCTCGGTCCAATTCCGTATATGACTGATCAGGGCACTTTCATCATCAACGGCGCGGAGCGCGTCGTGGTCTCGCAGCTCCACCGTTCTCCCGGTGTGTTCTTCGGCAACAGTGTCCACGCCAACGGCACAAAGCTTTATTCGGCCCGTATCATCCCTTTCCGCGGAAGCTGGATCGAGTTTGCTACTGACATCAACAATGTGATGTATGCCTATATCGACAGAAAGAAGAAACTTCCGGTGACCACGCTTCTGCGTGCAATCGGTTTCGAGTCGGACAAGGACATCATCCAGATATTCGATCTTGCCGAAGAGATCAAGGTCAACAAATCCAATCTTCTCAAGGTGCGCGGGCGCAAGCTGGCCGGTCGCGTCATGAACAGTACTGTCGAGGATTTTGTTGATCCCGACACCGGTGAGGTAACTACTGTTGAGCGCAACACAATTGTAGTGGAGCGCGGCAGTGAGATTACAGACGACAATATTGATGCCATACTCGAAAGCGGTGTAAAGTCAATTCTCCTTGAGAAAGACAATGTCAGCGCGATCGACTACAGCATCATCTTCAATACTCTCGCCAAAGACTCGTCAAACAGCGAGCAGGAGGCAGTGACTTACATCTACCGTCAGCTCCGCAACGCTGATCCACCGGATGCAGCGTCTGCCCGAGAGGTCATCCAAAGCCTTTTCTTCAGCGAGAAGCGTTATGATCTCGGCGAAGTGGGCCGTTACCGTATCAACAAGAAGCTCGGTCTCGACACTCCGATGGATGTGAAGGTGCTTACACGTGAAGACATCATTGCCATTATCAAGTATCTCATCGAGCTCATCAATGCAAAGAGCGACGTCGATGATATCGACCACCTCAGCAACCGTCGCGTCCGCACAGTGGGCGAGCAGCTTTATAACCAGTTCGGTGTCGGTCTTGCCCGCATCTCTCGCTCTATACGTGAGAAGATGAACGTGCGCGACAACGAGGTGTTCAAGCCGATCGATCTTATCAACGCAAAGACGATCTCGGCTGTCATCAACACCTTCTTCGGTACCAACGCTCTCTCGCAGTTCATGGACCAGACCAATCCTCTTGCCGAGATCACCCACAAGCGCCGTATGTCGGCTCTGGGTCCCGGCGGTCTTTCTCGCGAGCGTGCCGGTTTCGAGGTTCGAGACGTACACTATACGCATTATGGCCGTCTCTGTCCTATCGAGACTCCCGAGGGTCCCAACATCGGTCTTATTTCATCTCTCTGCGTATACGCCAAGATCAACAACCTTGGCTTTATCGAGACTCCTTACCGCAAGGTCGAGAACGGTGTTGTCGATCTCAACAACGACAATGTGGTATATCTTACCGCCGAGATCGAGGAGGGCCAGACAATCGCGCAGGGTAACGCCCCTGTAAATGATGACGGTTCATTCGTCAATCCGCGTGTCAAGGCACGTCTTGACGCCGACTTCCCGATTGTGCCTCCCACCGAGCTTCAGCTCATGGATGTGGCGCCCATCCAGATCGCGTCTATCGCTGCATCGCTCATCCCGTTCCTCGAGCATGACGACGCAAACCGTGCGCTGATGGGATCGAACATGATGCGCCAGGCAGTGCCTCTTCTCAGAAGCGAGGCTCCTATTGTCGGTACCGGCATCGAAGGCCAGCTTATCCGCGATTCGCGCACCCAGATCATGGCTGAGGGCGCCGGTGTGATAGAATATGTCGACGCTACCGTGATCCGCATCCGTTACGACCGCACCGAAGACGAGGAATTCGTTCAGTTCGAGTCTGCGGTCAAGGAATATAAGATTCCCAAGTTCCGCCGTACAAACCAGGGCACCACGATCGACCTTCGTCCCATCTGCGACAAGGGTCAGCGAGTAGAGAAGGGCGATATTCTCACCGAGGGATACTCCACCGAGAAGGGAGAGCTTGCTCTCGGACGCAACCTGAAAGTGGCGTTCATGCCCTGGAAAGGTTATAACTATGAGGACGCCATCGTGCTCAACGAGCGCATGGTTCGCGAGGATATCCTGACTTCCGTTCACGTTGACGAATACACTCTTGATGTCCGCGAGACAAAGAGAGGCATGGAGGAGCTTACTTCCGATATTCCCAACGTCAGTGAAGATGCCACAAAGGATCTCGACGAGCAGGGTATCATCCGTGTCGGTGCATATGTCGTTCCCGGAGATATCATGATCGGTAAGATTACCCCCAAAGGTGAATCTGACCCCACTCCTGAGGAGAAACTTCTCCGCGCCATATTCGGTGATCGTGCCGGCGATGTCAAGGACGCCTCACTCAAGGCTTCTCCTTCACTCAAGGGTGTCGTGATCGGTCGCAACCTCTTCTCGAAGGCTGTCAAGAAGAAAGGCGCCAAGAACTCGGTCAACTCCGAGATCGAGCAGCTTGAGATCAAGTACGCTGAGCGTCAGGACGCTCTTAAGGAGATCATGGTCGGCAAGATGCAGACTCTTCTCAAAGGTCAGGTATCGGCCGGTGTCAAGGATTACATCGGTTCCGACATAGTTGCCAAAGGAAGCACCTTTGATCATGTCAACTTCGGCACTATCGACTATGAGACCGTGCATATTTCCGGATGGACTGAAGACGAGCGTGTCAACCGTATGGTCGGCGAACTTATCACCAACTACATGCGCAAGTCGAAGGAAATAGACAGCGAACTCCGACGCAAGAAACTCGATCTTACAATCGGTGACGAGCTTCCCTCCGGCATCATGCAGATGGCTAAGGTCTATATCGCCAAGAAGCGCAAGATCGGCGTGGGTGACAAGATGGCAGGTCGTCACGGTAACAAGGGTATCGTGTCGCGAGTGGTTCGTCAGGAAGACATGCCGTTCCTTGAGGACGGTACACCTGTCGACATCGTCCTCAACCCTCTTGGTGTGCCTTCGCGTATGAACCTCGGTCAGATTTTCGAGACTGTGCTCGGATGGGCCGGCCGCGAGCTTGGAGAGAAATTCGCCACTCCCATTTTCGACGGTGCGTCGCTCGACGATCTTAATGCATGGACTGACAAGGCCGGTCTTCCGCGTTACGGCAAGACATACCTCTACGACGGCGGCACCGGCGACCGTTTCGACCAGCCCGCTACCGTAGGTATCATCTACATGCTTAAGCTCGGACACATGGTCGAGGACAAGATGCATGCCCGTTCAATCGGCCCCTACTCGCTTATCACCCAGCAGCCGCTCGGAGGTAAGGCCCAGTTCGGTGGCCAGCGTTTCGGAGAGATGGAGGTTTGGGCGCTTGAGGCTTTCGGCGCGGCGCACATCCTTCAGGAGATCCTCACCATCAAGTCTGACGACGTGGTGGGACGCAGCAAGGCTTACGAGGCAATCGTCAAGGGCGACCAGATGCCTAACCCGGGTATCCCCGAGTCGCTCAATGTGCTTCTCCACGAACTCCGTGGACTCGGTCTGAGCATCACGCTCGATTAATAATTTATTAAGAAAATCCTTCCGGATCCGCAGCCGGGAATACCGACTGCGGATCCGGATCAAACAAGGAACCATAATATGGCTTTTAGAAGAGACAACAAAATTAAAAGCAACTTCACGAAGATCACTATCGGACTTGCTTCTCCCGAGGAGATAAAGGAGAAGTCAAGCGGCGAGGTGCTCAAGCCCGAGACCATCAACTACCGTACCTACAAGCCGGAGCGCGACGGTCTCTTCTGCGAGAAGATCTTTGGCCCGGTCAAGGACTATGAGTGCCATTGCGGAAAGTACAAGAGAATCCGCTACAAAGGCATCGTCTGCGACCGTTGCGGTGTGGAGGTGACCGAGAAGAAAGTGCGTCGCGAGCGCATGGGGCATATCGAGCTGGTGGTGCCCGTGGCACATATCTGGTATTTCCGTTCGCTTCCCAACAAGATCGGCTACCTGCTCGGAATCCCTTCGAAGAAACTTGAAGACATAATATACTACGAGCGTTATGTGGTCATCAATCCCACTGACGTAGAGGTTGAGGTCGAGCCCGGCAAAGTTCGCAAGCTTGAGCGTCTTGAACTTCTTTCTGAGGAACAGTACATGAAAGTGCTCGAGGCTCTTCCCGAAGGCAACGAGTATCTTGAGGACACTGACCCCAACAAGTTCATCGCCAAGATGGGTGCCGAGGCAATCTATGATCTCCTCCAGAACATCGATCTCGTGGCTCTCGCCGCCGAACTTCGCCAGCGTGCCAACACCGACGGTTCGCAGCAGCGCAAGACCGAGGCTCTCAAGCGTCTTCAGGTTGTCAACTCGTTTATCGCGTCGGCCAACCGCAACCGTCCTGAATGGATGGTTCTCAAGGCTGTTCCCGTTATTCCGCCTGAACTGCGCCCGCTCGTGCCTCTCGACGGCGGTCGCTTCGCGACTTCCGACCTAAACGACCTTTATCGTCGTGTCATCATACGTAACAACCGACTGAAGCGTCTCATCGAGATTCAGGCCCCCGAGGTCATTCTTCGCAATGAGAAGCGTCTTCTTCAGGAGGCGGTCGACTCTCTGCTTGACAACAGCCGCAAGTCATCGGCTGTGAAGAGCGATGTCAACAGACCTCTCAAGTCTCTTTCCGACTCGCTCAAAGGTAAGCAGGGCCGTTTCCGTCAGAACCTTCTCGGTAAGCGTGTCGACTATTCGGCTCGTTCGGT
>CAMWRV010000070.1 GCA_947176745.1 uncultured Muribaculaceae bacterium | reverse complement strand
GCGTCATTTTTTATAACCACCCCGGGGTCCCGCCGGGCGCGTGCGGTTTTTCCCACCACCCGCCTGGGTTTTTTGTTGCTGCCTGTGGGGGGGGAATTGGCCGCGCGCAGCAGGGTATCGACCGTCTCATCGCTGACTTCGCGGTCGGTGTATGCGCGGACGCTCGCGCGGGTCATGATGATGTCGATGGCGTCGCTGCCCGGCGTCGTGGAGGACTGGCCGGAAGTCTGCGACGACACCCACTTGTAGGATACGAACAGGAGTCCGAGGGCGAGAAGGATGATGATGAATGCTGAATTTTTCATATGGTTATGAGTTCTTGTGCATGATGTATACGATTATGCAATAGGAAAGAGGGGAGTGTCAGCCGATGTTTTCAGAACGTTTGAACAGAGATCCGGTCGGGCAGACGAAGCGGCAATAGGGGCGCGACACCACCGCCGAGAGCAGCACGAACAGCAATGCCGCCGCGATGATGCCGGCCGGCGCCGAGCGGAACATGAAAGCCTGAAAAAGCTCCAGATCCATCCATCCGGTCCATACGTCGGTCCATAGCAGAAGCATCAATACGGCCCAGAGGATCTTGCGGAACCAGTCGAGAGCCTTCAGAACGCGCCGGCCGATCCTGATTTTGTAGCGGCACAAGTCGGCCACAAGAATCTGAGCCGATCCCAGCGGGCATATGTGGTTGCAGTAATGCTGCGGCCGGCCGAACAGCGGATATATGAAGGCGGCCACGAGCATGACCGCTGCCACGAGAGCGGCCGGCAATGCCATTCCTGACGATATGTATCTGAGCATCAGAGTATAGTCAAGGAACTGGCCGCACCAGAATCCAAGCACGATGACATTGGCAAGCAACTGAACGCGGTTGTAGAGCCTGTTTCTGACAAACAGCGGAAGCACGCACGCCGCCAGCGTCACAGCGAGAGCCACCCACATTTTCGCGGGGAAAGCGGGACGGTGCGACGCTGCGCCGCTGCTGAGATAATAAGATATGCCGGCATCTACATTGGCAATTATCGCCTGCGAGGAATATGTGGCGCCGCTCACTGCGTCGACCTTGACACGTGCTGCCTCTTCGGCAGACTTGCCGGTCCACAGACCGAGCAGAGAAGAGGCGCGGTCGAAAAACGACGGCGTCTCGGCATTGGGGAGCGGCCTGATCTCGGTGATCATGCCGTCGCAGACATATATGTCGAGAGGCACAGGCCCGGCATATCCCGGCACAGATGTAAGCCGGGCGGTGTGGATCACCGCCGTGCCGTCGGCCATGACTGTCAGAGTATCGGCAGGGAGAGCCGTGTCGGCTGATGAACCGGCCTGATCGAGAGTGTGGCCGAAAAGAGATCTGTTGACGCACACGGCAGCCGCGCACATCATGAGCAGGCATAGCAGCAGGCTCAGGAAACGGTTTATTTTCATCGTCATAGTGGATAGTCAGGTAATTTCGAGGCAGATGGCTGCCGTCTAAGAAATAAACGGAATCCCCGGCATCTTCTTTTATCGTCGGGGAGAGACGACAGATATTTCCGACCGCAATTGGCCTATGTGATTAAAAAGATGGCGGATGACAGGAATTGTGGTTATTGTTATGATGAGATTGAAAAGTGTAAGTCTTTTTTTTGATTTTGTGGATTTTTGGTATTCAAACTTTTGATTTTTGGAAATAATCGTTAATTTTGCGAAAATATTGATAAAAATGATCATGAAGCGTATTCTTTCGACGGCAGCCGCGACGGCGGTCTGTCTCGCGACGGCGGTGGCAGACGACGGTTCTACGGAATCGTCCAATTTCCGGTTCATGTGGGGGCCGAAAGCCGGAATCGGTTTTTTCGTGCCTGAAAAATGGTCGACCACGCGCAATCCCGACCATCACCTTCCGGGACTCGGATGCGCGGCCGGAATCGACACTCGATTCGAATGGAGGTCGCGCTGGTATGTCGAGCCTGCGCTCATGGTATCATACGGTGGTTCGTCAATGCCGGTCTACTACAGCCGCGAGGGTACGGATGAGATATACCGAGGCGACTACGACATGTCGCGCGGCGCGGTCGAGATTCCTGTGCATCTGGGCTATAAATTTCATGTGCTCGGCGATTACTACATGAGTGTCTTCACGGGCGGCATGGTGTCGTATGGATTCGCGGGGAGTCTGGACGCTCCGGCCGGATGCCCGCGCATGTCGCTCTACGGAGAGGATGGAGTGTGGAACCGGGTCAGCTACGCCGTCGCACTCGGTTTCACGGTCGAGTCGGCATCGCCGGTGGTGTTCAGTCTTGATTTCTACGCCGGGATGAACCAGATGGCGAGAAGAAACATATTCAGGACAGCGCGAGTGAACGAGTGCGAGATGCGCGTCTCGTTCATGTACAGGATCAGGTGACGCGGAGTTGTGACCGATGGAAAGATATAGAGTGTCTTAATTCCCTTATGTCTGGTCTTGATATTCAGATTTTAAGCTTTTCATGAACATTTATCCAACTGAAATCATTAATTTTGTAATCAGATAATATCTGTAATCAGATAATAAAGGAATAGCATGCGCCTTATCAATGACAACATACAAAAGCTGTTTGCCTTATGCCGAAAGCACAAGGTAAGGAAGCTATATGCCTTTGGATCGATACTTACCCCAAAGTTCAATGAGCAGAGTGATGTTGACATCCTTGTGGACTTCAATTCTGAGATTGACCATAACACATATGCTGACAACTACTTTGACTTCTACCATGCTTTGAAAGCCTTATTTGGAAGGGATGTGGATTTAGTTGATGAGTCAGCAGTCAAGAACCCCTATTTCAAGGAGGAACTTGAAGAAACAAAACATCTGATTTATGGATAGGAAACTACGGAAATACCTGTCAGACATTCAACTTGTCAGTTTGCTTCTTCAACAGCTCCATTGCGAACTTGTGGATTATTGACAGATTAACGTCACCGTTTTTAGTCCTTACCCTGCCCTGGTCTTCCTTGAATGTCACATTTCATGCGTCGGCCCTGCCGGTAAACGGTCGAGAGTTGTCGAGTCGGGAAATTTTTGTTAATTTTGCACTTTCGTTTAATTTGCATAATTACTTATGGGAGGTTTCTTCGGCGCGGTGTCAAAAAAAGAGGTTGTGAACGATCTCTTTTACGGCACCGACTACAATTCACACCTCGGCACAAAGCGTGCCGGCATGGTGACCTTTGACAGAGAACATGGATTCAATCGGTCGATCCACAGTCTTGAACGCAGTTACTTCAGGTCGAAATTCGAGGATGAGCTCGACGCGTTCAGAGGTAAGTCGGGCATCGGCGTGATAAGCGACACCGATCCGCAGCCGATCATAGTCAACTCCCATCTGGGCCGATATGCGGTAGTGACCGTGGCCAAGGTCAACAATGACCGGGAGATCGCCGAGAGTCTGCTGCAGCGCGGCATGCACTTCAGCGAGCTTTCGGCCAATAAGATCAACCAGACCGAACTTGTGGCGCTGCTGATCAACATGGGGAAAGATTTTAGAGATGGAATCAATCTGGTATACAGTAAGATAAACGGGTCGTGCTCGATGCTTGTGCTCACAGAAGACGGCATCATCGCGGCCCGTGACTATTTAGGACGCACACCGATCGTGATCGGGCGCAACGAACATGGCTACGCTGCGGCGAGCGAGACATCGGCATTTCCGAACTTGGGCTACGAGCGTGTGCGCGACCTCGGTCCGGGCGAGATCGTCAGGATAACCGCAGAGGGCATAGAGGTGATCCAGGCGCCCGCGCGTCGGGAACAGATATGCTCATTCCTCTGGGTGTACTACGGCTTTCCGGCCTCCGACTACGACGGTATCAACGCCGAGGCCATGCGCGAGGCCGCTGGCCGGGCCATGGGCCGTGTCGACGCCCCCGAGGCCGACTGGGTGTGCGGAGTGCCCGATTCAGGCGTCGGATTCGCGCTCGGCTACGCCGAGGGGAGCGGCATACCCTACCGCCGCGCCGTGCTGAAATACACGCCGACATGGCCGCGCAGCTTCACTCCCAGCAGCCAGGACCGCCGAGACCTCGTGGCAAAGATGAAACTCATACCCAACCGGGCGATGCTCGACGGCAGAAGCGTGGTCTTCTGCGACGACTCGATAGTGCGCGGCACACAGCTGCGCGACAATGTCAGCACATTCTTCGAGGGAGGCGCCAAGGCCGTGCATGCCCGCATATCATGTCCGCCGCTCGTCTACGGCTGCCCCTTCATCGGGTTCACCTCTTCGAAAAGCGACCTTGAACTGATCTCGCGACGCATAATCCGCGACTTCGAGGGAGACGACGCCGCGAAACTCGACCGTTACGCCACGACCGGAACACCCGAATATGAGCGGATGGTGGCCGAGATCGCCCGCCGTCTGGGGCTGACGTCGCTGAGGTTCTGCACACTCGAGGATCTGGTGGAAAGCATCGGACTGCCCAAGTGCCGCGTCTGCACGCACTGCTTCGACGGCACAGGCTGTCAGCCCGACGCCGCCTGGCGCGAGGATCATGAAGCCGAGTCATGAGACTGACATTCCGGCTTCATCTGCTTGCGGCCGCAGCCGCACTGCTGGCGCTTGCGTCGTGCGTATCGCCCGAGACCGTGCAGGAGAGCGACAGCGAAATAATGCTCCGTAGGGTCAAGGCGGTGAACCGTCTGACCCTCGCGCAGATGCGCGTGACCAAAATGGCCACCGTGGGCGACCTTCCGCTTGACTCCGCACGAGGAATGCGGCAGACTGTAGCCGCGCTCGCCGACGCCCTGAAGATAGGCGACAGGAAAGCCGCTTACTCATACGACACATACCTGACAGCCTATGTCGATCTGTCGGAAATCGGCAAAGAAGACTTGACAGTCAATGATCTGGTCAAACGCGTAACCATACGTCTGCCGGAACCGGAGGTGGCGTTCGCCGGCCGCGACGCCGAGATAAGAGAAGACCACTACCGGGTGACCGGGCTGCGATCCGACATCGGACCAGCCGAGAGGGCGGCGCTCAAAGAGAAAATGAATGCCGCCCTGCGCGCCGAGGTCGAAGAATCTGAGGAATTCAGGCGTCCGCTTCTGGAAAACGCCAGGAGACGGGGCGAGGCATTCTTCACGGAACTGCTGGGCGATCTGGGGTACACAGTGACCGTGGCGTGGGGCAAAAAAGAAGATGCGGAAAAGAAAGACGACGTTCTGCTGAGTCCTCCGCCGGATATGATCGACGAGTGGGGAGTAGACGAGAGATAGCCCGAATACCGCCGAAACCGCGGTCCCGGTATAGAAAACAGAAGATGGCATGATAAGGAAGATATATACGTCGCTAATTATCCTTGTGATACTGGCTGCCGTGGCGGCAGGAGTGATTCTGTGGCGTAAATGGCAGACTGCGCCCGTCGCCGACAGGGTGAGACTCAGTCCGGCGCGGGTGAGCGAGATAAAGTCGATGGTCGAGCTTTCGACCGTCGACATCTATGAAGAGATCCCCCTGAAAGGGAGTATCGGCAAGAAGCATCTTGTGGCGCGCGTTGCACTCGAAGGCTCAGTGTCGTTCGATCTTGACAGCCTTCGGCTCGAAGAGCGCGGCGACACGGTGAAGGTGATACTGCCTGCCGCGAAAGTCGAGCTTCGCGAATCGACGCGTCCGGGTTCGTACGAGGTGATCGACGTCTGGAACGATGCCCTGTTCGGCAGCGCGCAGTTCACCACAGCCGAGGAAAACGCACTCAAGCGGCGGCTGATAGATTCGGCCGAGAGAGAGATCTACCGCAAAGGCTACGTGAGCGAGGCCCGCAGGCGGGCTGCCCGCAGCGTGGCCGATCTGCTGTCGGGCACGACGGGGCGTCCGGTCGTGGTGGTGTCGCTGCCGTAAAACATGTTGTAAAACATATTTGTTTTGTCATAAAAAGGCGGTTTTGTGTTAGGTTAAAGTGCGAATTATTTGTATATTTGCGAATTAAACCGATATTTGCGGCAAAAAGGCCGTTTCTTTTATCTATCGAACCCAATTTATCAAACCAAACCAGAGCCTGAAGAAAATATTATGACGATTAAGGAAATTGCAGAACTCCGGAAAAACGGAGAGACAGACCGGGCTTATTCGGAAGCAAGCCGACTTCATTCGGCAGATCCGGCCGACGTGGCGGCTCGCGTCGAGCTGGCCAGATGTATCAGACCGCTTATGGGAGCGGCGGCCCGCACGGGCGATGACGCGACACTTGTGCGCCTGCTTGGCGAATTCGGGTCGCTGCGGCTTGAAGAGGCCGGAGAAGGGGAACTTAACAACGGCACGGCCTGGGATGTGCGTGCCATGATATTGCACTGGCAGGAAGAGGGAGCGTTCGACTCCGGGAAGGTGCGTCGTCTTTTCGACGCCGTGACCGGGATCGGCTATGTGCGCCCGCATCGTTACTATTCGATACTGCTTGACGCGTTTCTTAAGGTTACGGACGCCGACGGAAAACCGTGGCCCGACATCGTGGAGGTCATAGGCTGGTGGGGACTCGGGAATCTGCTCCCCGAGGACTTCAGCCGGGTGCGTCTGACCAACGGGCGCAGCGCGGCGTCGCTTGCCGAACGCACATACACCGCGGCCTACAGAGCTGTGACGGCAGGTCTTGCCGACGGAGAGATGCAGGATGAAGCTGAGGCCCTTGCGGCCGAACTCGAGGTGCTTGAGGAGGCGCATCCGGAGTGTCAGTTCGCGCTCTGCCAGCGGATCGGACTTCTCAAGGCGATGGGGCATCCCGACGCAGCCGCCGACGCGGCCCGTGCGCTTGTGCGCCGCCGACAGACCGACTGCGGCGCGTGGACTCTGCTGGGAGACACCGCCACCGACGAGGAGACAAGAATGGCGTGCTACTGCCGCGCCCTGATGTGCAAGGCGCCGGCGCAGCTCCTCGGAAGCGTGCGCTACAAGCTCGCAGTGCTGATGTGCAATCTGGGTTACTATGCCAACGGACGCCGGGAATTCGGCAAGATCGAGAGCCTGTACAACTACAAGGGGTGGCAGCTTCCTGCCGAGGTCGAGGCAGTGGTGAGCCAGCCGTGGTATGCCGAGACAGTGCCTGCGGCGTCGAACCGCGATTTCTATGAATCGCACGTCGGCGAGGCCGAGGCGTTCCTGATGGGCGACATACCGGAGGTGCCGGTGCTTGTGACCCGCTACAACGCCCAGAAGCATATCGTCAACTACGCTACAGCCGACCGAAAGCGCGGATTCTTCTCGACAAAGAAGTTCGGCGCCCAGTTTGCCGACCATCAGATCTGGATGGTGCGCTTCGCCGGCGAGCCCGGCGGCGAGGGAATGTCGAATGTGGTGACATGTCGCCGCGTGACCGACATCACGCCCTATGACGGAGTGTTCTACCGTCACACAGAGGCGGAGATCAACCTGCGGCCGGGCATGGCGTTTCTTTTCGTTGACGACATCTATGTGGACGGCACGCTGCTTCGCGGCATCCAGTCCGGCTCGTACGCCACGATAACAGCCGTGCTCTATTACAATATCAAGAAAGAGGCATGGGGCTGGCGCGCGGTGCGCCTGACGCCCTGCTGACAGGCAGCCTGTGGACATAAAGCAACCCGCACATTTCATGCAAACCGAGTTTCATGAAATGTGCGGGTTGTCTGTCATGCCAGCCTGAGAACCTGGGAATCACTCAGTGAGGCGTGGATCATCTGATCAGTATTTTTTCGGTTCTGTCGCCGCATCTGCGGATATATGCTCCGGGCACGCGGGGGGAGAGGCTGCCGAGCCGGACTCCGTCGAGAGTGTAGTATTCCGCATTGGCGCTGCTGTCGGCGCCGACAGATGACACCGAAGAGTTGTCGGGAAGCATGATATAGAACTTGTGGTAGATGTTTCCGCGCGGCATGCCGAATTCAGGCATATAGACGAATATGGCACCGCCGAGGAAAGTGATCTTGTTGTCTGCCAGAGTTCCGAATCCTTCGATTACGTCGGGGTTGTCGAGGTCGGCGCCAAGCTGCATCGATAGCCATCCTTCGGAGAATATGGATGACTGTCCGTAGCCGAAATGCATGCCCAGCGGAGCAGCCTCGATGAACACGCGGTCGGGATCCGATGCGTCGATGACCAGATAATGGTTGTGGGAGTGGCCGGTCAGGATGTTGTCTTCATCGGCGAGCATGTCATAGAAAGGGTAGTAAGGCCCGTATGTATTGACGAGACGGTATCGGCCTGGGTTGACATTGTTCTGCTGGACGTCGACCTTATAGACTACGTGCGAGAGATCTTCGGGGTATATGCTGGCGAGGACGTCTTCGGAATATTCTGCCTGTCCGATATCAGTCCATTCAGATGCGTTTTCCTGCTGACCGTAGCAATAGAAAAGATCCTTTCCGACAATCCGGCCTTCGGCAAGAGCCACTGCGGCGACAGTGTTGACACCGTATTCAGGCTCGATGCTGACAAGACCGCCCGATGCTATGGTGCCATCGCTGCAGACGTTGTCGAACAGAGCGTCATCGCTGGTCATGAAAGAATGCAGACCCGGGTATACGGCATATCTTATCTCCTCGATGTCGGCACCGGCAGAGTAACCGAAAGAAAGAGTTCCGTCAGTGCATATGTCGTCGTATTCAAGACGGAACGTAAGGTCTTTCGCACCGGGGAGAGCCACACGGAAAAGTCCGCTGAGATTGGCGGCAAACGTGAGGCCGTCGGGATAGTATGGGAAATCCATTATAAGCTCCTCTTTGCCGAAAGTGATGCATCCTCCGGCCATTGATCCTCCGGCCATGCCCATCGCCATTGCGGTCTCGGCGTCGAAGTAACCGGCATCGATGTAATATCCGGCCATGTCTCCGATGAAAGCCGGGCAGTATTCACCATCCATAATGCCGAAATCGACATTCTTCATCTCCACAAATTCCATCCAGACGGCGTCGGGATTCTCGGCATGCAGAAGGAAGTCGCAGCATTCGAAGGGATCGGGGAATGTGGGGCAATTTCCGTTGCCGAACGGATTGGCGACGCGATAGAATCCGGGGGTAGAGGCTGATTCATAGATATCGACGTCCCAGGTGGCGGATTCGACGCCGGAATTGGTGAGGATGTCGTCGGTATAGCTGCCGGTTCCGACAAGAGTCCATTCCTCTTGGTCGGAAGATCCGGAGGCCGGACCTGTCCGGTGGCATGCTTTGCCAAGCCTCAGGCTGGCCGGTGTGGCAGAGTCGGTTTTGACAGACAGATGACGCGTGGATGCCGCGTGTGAATACTGGCACATTCCGATAGTAGCGGCCATAGCCAATGTCAGTATCGCTTTCATGAAAAAAAGAGGTTAAAAAGTTGATGACATATGTCGGATGCAAATATATACAAAATAATCAGATAAACAAAAAGTCTTATACAAACTGCGGCTCCTTTTACTAAAGGGCAAGTTCTACGAACAATGGGAACCGGTCATCAATAAATCGACCGCCGTGGCGGTCAA
>CAMWRV010000069.1 GCA_947176745.1 uncultured Muribaculaceae bacterium | reverse complement strand
GTGGTGACCGCGCCTCCGTCGCCGAGCGCGCCGAGGTTCTTGCCGGGGTAGAAACTGTGGGCGGCCGCAATGCCGAGGCTTCCCGTGCGCCGGTCGCCATAACAGCATCCGTGAGCCTGTGCGTTGTCTTCGACAAGCAGAAGGCCGTGCCTCTCCACGATCTCAGCCATGCGGCTGCTGTATGAACAGCGTCCATACAGGTGGACTGTGAGAAGAGCCTTACTACGCGGTGTCAAGGCTTTCTCGATCTGGTCAGGATCTATCTGCAGCGACCCGGGATCCGGCTCGACAAGAACAGGGCGCAGTCCGGTCTCTGTCAGTGCGAGTATCGACGCAATATATGTGTTGGCCGGAACGATCACCTCGTCGCCGGGCTGAAGACGCCCGGTCTCGATCAGTGCGCGGAATATCAGAATGAGCGCGTCAAGGCCGTTGGCGCAGCCGACGGCGTGGCGCGTTCCGATAAAACCGGCGAAGTTCTGTTCGAACCGCCGGTTCTCCTCTCCCTGCAGATACCACCCGGAACGGATGACGCGGCTCACAGCCTCGTCGATCTCCGTTCCGTGTGCTTCGGTGTTTTTTTTTAGATCCAGAAATTTTATCATGTATCAGCCGATTTTGCCTAAAGCATTATCTCAAGTATATAAACGCCTGCGCCGGCGAGATAGCCGACGAGCGCGGGGAGAGTGAAGTATTTCAGATACCATCCGAAGTTGATCTTCTCGAGTCCCATGGCGATGACACCGGCCGCCGATCCGATGATCAGAAGGCTGCCTCCGACTCCTGCGCAATAGCTGAGGAATTCCCAGAAGATGCCGTCCTGCACGAAGTTGGCGGCGTATCCGACTGCGGCAGCGTCTTCAAGAGGATACATACCCATCACGCCGGCCACAAGGGGCACATTGTCGAAGATCGACGACATGATGCCGAGCAGCACGTTGATTATGTATACGTTGTGCACTTCCTCGTCGAGCCATGAGGCGGTGGCGGCGAGCACGCCTGTGGCTTCGAGAACGGCCACGGCCAGAAGGATGCCGAGGAAGAAGAGTATCGAGGGCATGTCGATGCGTGCGATGACCTGCGGAAGACGGTGCTGTTTGCGGCGTTCGATGCGTTTGCCGTTATAGAATATCTCGGTGTAGAGCCAGAGGGCGCCGAGCACGAAGAGCATGCCGACAAACGGGGGCAGGTGGGTTATGCTCTTGAATACAGGTACAAACAGCAGACCGCCGACACCGAGGCAGAATATCGTGAGGCGTTCGGCTCCCGACATGCCGTGTGTCTGGTCTTCGACCGGATGCTCGAACGGTGGTATCGTGCCCTTGAGCGAGCGGCTGATGATCAGCAGGGGCACGATCATGGCCACGACCGAGGGCAGAAGCACGCGCTCGATCAGGGCAGGCGCGGTGACATTGCCTTTCACCCAGAGCATGATGGTGGTGACGTCGCCGATCGGACTCCATGCGCCGCCGGTGTTGGCGGCGATGACGATCATGCCTGCATACAGCCAGCGTTCGTGCTGGTCTTCGATGATCTTCCGGAGCAGGAGAACCATGACGATTGTGGTGGTCATGTTGTCGAGCACGGCTGAGAATACGAATGTCACGGCGCAGATCACCCATAGCAGCCTGAGTTTGTCGCGGGTGGTGATGCGGCTTGTTATCACGGTGAAGCCTCCGTGTATGTCGACAAGCTCGACTATGGTCATCGCTCCTATCAGGAAGAAGAGTGTCTGTGTCACATCTCCGAGCGATTCGACAAGACGCACGTCGGTGACGTAGCCGAGTGCCTGACGGTGGAGACTTGCGCCCGCGAGCGACGGATGCGAGTCGAGATATGCCCTGAACGCGTCGGGTTCGATGAGCGGAACTATGTATTCCGCTCCGAGCGCATAGATTATCCAGAGCAACATGCCGAGCATCAGGGCGGTCGCGGTCTTGTCGACTTTGAGCGGATGCTCGAGGGCTATGGCGAGATAGCCGATGAAAAACAATACGATCAATGTTGTGATCATGGAGTTCGGGTATAGGTTAAAGGTTATAGTTAGGTATTTGATTGTCTTTCATGTGGAGGCGGTGCCGTCGGTGTGTCTGTCAGTCCGGTCTTTTGTCCGGTGATATTTGCCGGCCATGCGGCCTCGTGGGCTGCATGGCCGGCGTATCGTGTTTTCGTGGTGTTACTTCTTTTTCTTCTTCTTTGTGCTGCTTTTGGCCTTGGCGGAGGTCTTTCCTGCCGTCGCTGACTTTGATGTCTTTTTGGCGGTAGTCTTTTTTGTTGTCGCCGTGGAGGCCTGTTTGCCCGCCGACGGGATTTTTAGCGCGTCGCCAGGGTGCAATTCGTCGCCGGTGAGTTTGTTGGCTTTCTTCAGTTCGGCTACTGTCGTGCCATATTTCTTGGCGATGGCAGTGAGGTTTTCTCCGCTCTTGACTGTGTGGGTGGTGGCTTTGGCCGGCTCCTTCTTGGCTACGGCGGCGTTTTTGCCCGACGCGTTTTTGCCCGATGCGGCTTTTGCGGGTTCTGCCTGCTTTTTGGGAGTCTCCTTCTTCCATGAGTTTTCCTGTCTGGGCGTCTGTGTCTGGCTTGCCGAGGGCGCCACTACGCGTGCTCCCGAGGCATCGGCTATGGCCGCCGAAGTGGTGATGCGGAGCATCTGGCCGGTGCGGATGGAATTGCGTGTCAGGTTGTTCCATGATTTTATGTCATCTACGCCAACCTGATATTTCTCTGCAATTGCTGAAAGAGTCTCCCCAGGTTCGACTTTGTGCGAGACGGTCTTGGTCTCACCCTGGGTCGCGGTGGCGCGTCTGACGGTCGCGGGCTGTTCGACGGGAGCCTGCTCAAGCACCGTGTTGTCGGCTTCCTCCTCGCTCTCGATCAGCTCGGCGAGCTGTGCGTCGGGCTGTTCTCCCGGCTGTGCGTCGGTGCGCCGAGCATATTTCTCGGCATCGCAGTCGAGAATCTCCGCCTCGCTCATGATGTAGGCGTGTACCTGCTGGGAGGGGAGGACAAGAGTATACTGGCGATCCGGGCGTCCGGGTATGATGTCGGCACGGAACTGCGGGTTGAGCACCCTGAGCTGGTCGACCGGTATATCGAGAATCTTCGAGATCTGGTTGAAATGCACCCTGTCGGAGATCATCAGAGTGTCGGTCACCAGGGGCTTGGTGGCAAGCACCGGACTGATGTTGTGATAAGGGTAATAGTTCATCACATAGTTGGCGGCGATGAACATCGGCACGTAACCTCGGGTCTCTGCGGGAAGGAAGTAATAGATCGACCAGAAATCATGTTGCGAGGGATCACCGCCGGCGCGGCGTATGGCTTTGTTGACAGTGCCGGGCCCGCAGTTGTAGGCGGCTATGGCGAGCGACCAGTCGTTGTATGTGGCGTACAGATCCTTGAGGTAGCCGGCGGCCTTTTTCGACGACAGGTAGGGGTCTCTGCGCTCGTCGACAAGTGACGAAACCTCCATGTCAAGACCTTTTCCGGTGGCGAGCATGAACTGCCACAGGCCTGTGGCACCGTGGCGTGAGACTGCGTTGGGATCAAGACCAGACTCGATGACCGGCAGGTATTTCAGCTCAAGCGGCAGACCTGCCTCTTCGAGCGCCTGCTCGAAGATCGGCATGTAGTAGAGGCTCAGGCCGAGCATGGCGGCGACGGCCGGGCGGCTCTTGGCCGTATAGCGGTCTATGTAACTGCGCACTATCTGGTTGAAAGGCATGTCGATCACGGTGTTGAGGCTGGCCAGCCTTTCGCGTATGGTGGCGTCTGACACTGTCACGTCTCCTTGTGTGCGGTATCTGTCGTCGGTCGCCGTGTAGTTCTTCATATACCACCCTTCGAGCATCTTGCGGGTGTCGATCTCATAGCTTTCGGGAAAGACGATGTTGGAGTCGGTTATGTCGCTTTTGACGTCGAGTATGTTTTTCGCCTTGTCGGCGTTGGCCGCTGCGGGCGCCAGTAAGGCGGCTGCGGCGAGAAGGGTTATATGTAGAATCCGTTTTGTCATGATCTTATGTTGTTCTGTTGGACAGTGCTTTCTGATGTTTAGAATGTGAACGCCCAGTTTATGCCGAGCGCCGGTCTCCCTTTGGCGGCTGGCTGCTCCAGAAGAGTCGGCGACCAGTCGAGCGACAGGTCGGGACTGACGTCGAAGTGTGTGAGCGATGCGTCCACATATGCGTCGAGCATGCAGAGGGCGTAGAGCGCGACAAGCCCGATGATGCAGAGGTCGCGGTTGCGCCGGGCGTAGTCCTTGCGGCTCTTGAATGTCTGTTCGAGCCATGTCTTGTCGAGATCATCCTCGTTGACCGTGGGCGGAAAAAAGTCCATATACGACTTTGTCTGCGGGTCGTTGTCGAGAAGATCGCGGTATCCCTGCATGTAGTCCTGATACTGCGAATTGTTCCAGTTTGTGGCGTAACCGAGTCCCATGAAGCCTCCGATCACAATCGGGAGTTTCCAGTAGCGGCGGTTGTAGATCTGGCCGAGCCCTGGGCAGAGGGCGGAGAGCCATACGGCGCGTGTCGGCGAGGGATTGAACGGTATCTTGCCGTTCTCGTCGTATGCGTAGTCGTCGGCGCGGACTTCGGTAGGCGGGATCGAGTCGGCGGGAAGCCTGGTGTCGGCAACCGCGATCCCCGCCTCAAGATATACGGTGGAATCGGGTGAGAGGGGCGGCTGGCCGGTTTCTGCCGGGACGGGATCGGACGGAGTTTCCGACACAGGATCGACGGTAGTGACAGCAGCGCGGCATACCGGCGACAGGTATCCGGCAGGAAACAGCAACAGCAGACACAACGCCGCCACGAGAATCCTCTCTGCTGTGGGGCGTTCCGAGTGTCTTTCTGTCTGTACTGCCGTTTTGATCATGTTGTCGTTGTTGTTGCCGGAGTGCTTATTCAAGAGCCTTGATGAGGCGGTGGAGTTCGTCGTCTGACGAGAATTTTATCGTGATCGAACCGCGTCCGGCCGCGTTGCGGGTGAATTTGACCGGTGTGCTGAAGCGTTGCGAGAGCATGTCGGCGAATCCGGAATATATGTCGGAGGCCGGAGCGTCTTCTTTGGGCGTCTCTTTCTTGCCGGTTTCCGAGAATTCGCGGGCGAGACGCTCGACCGCACGAACCGACAGACCCTCCTTGAGAATCCTTTTGTAGAGTCTGAGCTGGTCTTTGGGATCGGAGACAGCGAGAATGGCGCGTGCGTGCCCCATGTCGATCAGGCGGTCGCGGAGTCCGAGCTGTATTTCTGCCGGGAGCTTGAGCAGGCGCAGGTGGTTGGCTATGGTGGCCCGCTTTTTGCCGAGACGTTCGGAGAGACGTTCCTGAGTGAGGCTGTAGGTGTCGATGAGTTTCTTGAATCCGAGAGCGACCTCGATTGCGTTGAGATCCTCGCGCTGTATGTTCTCGATGAGCGCCATCTCGGTCATCTCCGAGTCGGAGGCGGTGCGTACGTAGGCAGGGACAGACGTGAGTCCGGCTCGTGTGGCGGCGCGCCACCGGCGTTCGCCGGCGATGATCTGGTAGTTGCCCGAGTCGGTCAGACGCAGTGTGAGCGGCTGGACGATTCCGAGTTCCCTGATAGATGTGGCGAGTTCGTCGAGGCTTTCTTCAGAGAATGTGCGGCGAGGCTGGTCGGGATTGGGCGATATCCGGGCTATGTCGATCTCTGATATGGCCGAACTTCCGTCCGTGCGCACTTCGCCGAGACTGATGAGCGAGTCGAGTCCGCGTCCGAGGGCGTTTCTTTTTGGAGTCATTTTTTCTTCTTATTGCGTGAACGGAGTTCTTTGGCAAGCTGTGTGTAGGCTATCGCGCCCCTGGAATCGGGATCGTAGAGTATGACGGGGAGACCGTGGCTGGGCGATTCCGAAAGCTTGATGTTGCGCGGTATGACGGTGGTGAACACCATGTCGCCGAAGTGGCCTTTTAATTCCTCGAATATCTGGTTGGCGAGCCGGAGGCGGGCGTCGTACATGGTGAGCAGGAATCCTTCGATCTCAAGTTGCGGACGCAGGCGGCTCTTGATGATCCTGACCGTGTTGAGAAGCTGCGCGATGCCTTCGAGGGCGAAGTATTCGGCCTGGACCGGTATCAGCACCGAGTCGGAAGCGGTGAGCGCGTTGACCGTGATTATCCCGAGCGAAGGACTGCAGTCTATCAGGATGAAGTCGTAAAGGTCTTTCACGGGCTCAAGGGCGCGGGCGAGCATGCGCTCGCGGTCCGGACGGGACATCAGCTCGACTTCCGCGCCGACGAGGTCGATGCGCGAGGGGATGATGTCGAGTCCCTTTACCTGTGTGGGCATGATGGCGTCGGCGGCGGGGTAGCCGTCGATCAGGCATTCGTAGATGCTTGCGTCCGATTCGGTCGGCTCGACTCCGATTCCGGATGTGGCGTTGGCCTGCGGATCGGCGTCTACAAGAAGCACTTTGCGCCTGTCAGACGCCAGACATGCACCCAGATTGAAGGATGTCGTCGTCTTGCCGACACCTCCCTTCTGATTTGCTATTGCGATTATCTTTCCCATATAGGTGAATTATTTCGCAAAAATAATGAAAATTTGCCGATTATCCGAATGTGCGTATGCAAAAACGCGGCGTCTTAAGAAAGTTTAAGACGCCGCGCCTGTCAATAATCGAGATTTTTGAGTGGAATGTTTCTAAGACTTCCGATATGATTTGTTTGCCGTTTATCTGACGGCTATTCTGAATGCCGATGTTCCGGTCTTGACAATATAGATGCCTGAGGGAAGGTCAGGTCGCGGTTCGCCGGCTTCCTTGACTGCTGTCGTGATGCCCTGGAGGTTGATATATTCGCATTTCGACGATCTCTCGTCGGCGGCCGGTGCGTCATCGGTTATTTCCGCTACCGACACGTTGACGAATTCCTCGGTGGGAAGGAAGCCAAGAACGCGTCCTGACGTTATCTGGAACGAATAGCTTGATGTCTTGCTGTAGGGAAAGAGGGGATTGAGAATCTCGGCGTCATCATCGGTCGATGTCGTGTAGACTGTGGTCATGTCATATTGTCCGTCAGGCAGTTCGGGAAGCTCGAATTCCAGTGATGTGAATCCGTACATTACTCCGAGTCCTTCGAATGCCCCGACTTTGAACGACGGCTCTGTGTCAGGTTCTGTCCTGTTGGTGAAACAGAGTCCGATCAGTCCCTCGGCGATGTCGCCGGGGCCGGCGTTATATATCATCGATGATATTCTGACAATGTTGGTCTTGCGTGTGTAGCTTGCGTCAAGCGCACCGTTGCATACCAGAGTCGCCGACCATTCAGATGTGCCGGTGCGGTCGGGGCGGATGTTGACGATTATATCCTGCATGTAGTTGAAGGCTGAGTCTGCGCCGCCGATGCCCTGGTTGATCGGATCGAGGGCGTCAAGCAGGAAGTAGCCGTCGCTCATTCCTCCCCATCCCCAGTTGAAGTGGAAGTATCCGTCGGAACTGTATCCGTCGCACACGAAAGAGTGTCCGCCGATGTTGGCCTGCCCGTCGTATATCACCGGGCCGTCATTCTGAAGCGATGTGTAGATTATCTCTTCCCATTCGTCGAGAGGGAAGTAATCGCGCTGCAGATAGCGCAGTGATTTGTCGTATCTGAAATACTGTCCGAGCGCGGGCGCGATTCTCATAGATATCGCTCCGGAGGCTTCCGGACTGTATCCCATCTCGACCGAGTGGCCGGCGGCGACCATCAGTCTCGCCACCGCCTCCTGCTGTTCGTCGGTTGCATCGATCTTCAGTGTGTAGCCGTCGAAAACTGACGGATAGTCGTTGAGCATCAGATCCCACTTGAATTCCTGTGCGGAATAGTCCATAGAGAGGGTCTGGCCTTGCCATGAGTATTGGTTCGACCCCTCTCCTGTGTCTGGCCAGTTGTGATATTTCATGACCTGCGCCATGGCGGTAGCCACACAGCCGGTGACCGACCTGCTTCCGTTGAGCATGGGGCAGAGGTTGTTGTAGGGTGTGCTCTGGTTCCATCTTGTCTGGCAGAGAGGTTCTATAGGCTCGCGGACGGGGCGTTCGGTTCTGCGCGCCACAGCTTCAGGATGGCTTTCGGCATATTCGGCCTGACGTCCCAGCTGGTCGAGCCAATACTCGAATGCGGGTGCGAAATTGCCGGATTCATCGCATAATTCCGATGTTCCGTAGCCGAGAACTGCAGGGAGGCGGTCGTCGGCAGGTGCTATGATGAAGCCTTCTCCCGAGCGAGCTCCGAACACGTAGACCGCGTCACGGCCGCCGGCTTTGCGTGCCTGTAACAGGGAGTAGCCGGCACCGGGGGCGCGCATAGTCTGCTGAGAAGACTGGAGGGCGCGGGCAAGTGCCTCGTCGGGCGATACAGGTGCGGCCTGGATGCCGGAGACGGCAACCGCTAATGACAGAATGGTAATGAGTCTTTTCATTGTTGTGTGTTATTGAAGTTTTTCGGTAGCCTCGCGGATGCGCTTCATGGCTTCGCGGATGTTGTCGTCTGAAGTGGCGTATGAGAGGCGTATGAATCCGTCGGCGCAGAATGCCGCTCCGTCTACGCATGCCACATGGGCTTCCTGAAGCAGATACATCACGTAGTCTCCGCTTGATCCGATGCGGTGTCCGTCATATTCCTTGCCTATCAGTGCGGTGACATCGGGGAAAAGGTAGAACGCGCCCTGCGGACGGTTGGTCTTCCAGCCCGGTATTGTTTCGGCCAGACTGCATATGAGGTCGCGGCGGCGTTCGAAAGCGCGGCGCATCTCCTCCACGCAGTCGAGCGATCCGAGATAGGCGGCCTCCGCCGCTTTCTGGGCTATCGACGATGCTCCCGAAGTGTATTGCCCCTGAAGCTTGACAACGGCTTTCGCTATCGGTTCCGGAGCTGCGAGATAACCGATTCTCCATCCGGTCATGGCGTAGGCTTTCGAGACGCCGTTGATTATGATGGTGCGGTCCTTCATGCCGGGACATGAGGCTATGCTGCTCACGCCTCCGACGAAGTTGATGTGCTCATAGATCTCGTCCGACAGTATGAGAATCCTGTCGTGAGGTTCGAGAACTCGTGCGAGAGCCTCGAGTTCATCGGCGGAATATACGGATCCTGTCGGGTTGCAGGGGGAATTGAGCATAAGTACTTTCGACTTGCCGGTAATCGCCTTTTCGAGTTGAGAGGGGGTGATCTTGAAGTCGTTGTCGGGCGATGCCTCCACGAGCACGGGCACACCTTCGGCCAGCTTGACCATCTCGACATACGACACCCATGCCGGCACCGGTATTATCACTTCGTCGCCCGGGTTGACTGTGGCGAGAAGCGCGTTGGCGAGCTCCTGCTTGGCTCCGTTGCCGACGACTATCTGCGAGGGTGTGTAGTCAAGTCCGTTTTCGGTCTTGAGCTTGTCGCATACGGCGCGGCGCAGAGATTCGTAGCCTGCCACGGCCGTGTATCTCGAATAGTTGTCGTCTATGGCCTTCTTGGCGGCTTCCTTGATGAATCCGGGGGTGTTGAAGTCCGGTTCTCCGGCCGACATGCCGATTATGTCGACTCCGGCAGCGCGGAGTTCGTT
>CAMWRV010000068.1 GCA_947176745.1 uncultured Muribaculaceae bacterium | reverse complement strand
TAGCTCGTTGGGCTCATAACCCAAAGGTCGCAGGTTCGAGTCCTGCTCCCGCCACCAAAATAAAGCTGAAAGTCTTCACAGACTTTCAGCTTTTTATTTTGTACAAATCTCCCTGTCTGACCCCATCCCACAAAACGCCAATGCAGGGGCAGCCGACTTTCGGGTCAGCGGATTTTCAAAACTACTGATATCGGTTTACAGTTTTTTTGTTAATTTTGCAAATGACGGCCGTAATATCGGTCCAGGATCACAAGAATAAGATATGCAAAGATTTGTTCAGACCCTCGAACTTGCGGATTCGCCTGAAAGCATACAGGAATACTGCAGGCTTCATGATGAGATATGGCCGGAGATAACACGCGGAATCAGATCTGTCGGCATCGACAGGATGGATATTTATCTTCATGGCAACAGAGCGGTGATGATAGTTGACATGCCTGATGACATAGATTTCGACACGGCAATGACACAGCTCGCCACTCTGCCGCGCCAACAGGAATGGGAGAATTTCGTCGGCCGATACCAGAAATGCGAGCCGGGAAGCACATCTGTCGGCAAATGGAAAAGAATGACACAGATATTTGAACTGCCTGAATGAAACCGGATCGACATAGATACGCAAGAAAAAACAGAATACCTTTTATTCTGGTGTCGCTGCTGTTTCTGCTCTGGGGAGTGGCAAACAACATGAACGACACATTACTGGCCGCATTCCGCCGCATAATGTCGATGAGCGATCTTCAGACCTCGCTCGTGCAGTTCGCATTCTTCGGTGCCTATTTCTGCTTCGCCCTGCCTGCGGCTCTCTTCATACGCAGACATTCCTATAAGGCCGGAATACTGCTCGGTCTCGCCGTGTACGCGGCGGGCACGATGCTGTTCTACCCGGCCGGGCAGGCCGGGTCATATGGTTTCTACCTGTTTGCCATCTATGTAATGGCGGGGGGCTGCGCGGTACTCGAAACCACCGCCAACCCCTACATTCTCTCCATGGGTTCACCACAGACCGCCACAAGAAGGCTCAACATAGCACAGACACTGAATCCCGTCGGAGCGATATGCGGCATACTTCTCAGCCGGCATTTCATACTTTCGGAACTTCACGCGTCAGACGCGGCAGAGCGCGCCGGTATGGATGCCGCAGCACTTGCAGAGATACAAAGGCACGAACTCGACGCCGTATCTGGCACATACATGCTGATCGGCTTCGTACTGTTAGCTCTTCTCGCAGTGATAGCATTCGCAAAAATGCCCGGAGAGAAAGATTCCGGCAGTCTTGAGATAATACCGGCATTCCGCAGACTATGGAGGAACCGAAGATGGAGATATGGAGTTGCGGCACAGTTCTTCTATGTAGGGGTGCAGACAGGCGTATGGTCTTTCACCATCAGGCTGGCGATGGATCGCCTCGGCATGGTGGAGAAAGAGGCCTCGATGATCTTCCTTTATTCCATCGTGGCATTTACCGGATTCAGGTTTCTATTCACATGGCTGATGGCTTATGTGAAGCCGGTACTGCTTCTTGCCGGAGCGTCGGTTGCCGCCATTGCGTGTACAATGGGCGTGATCTTCGGCGCGGGATGGCTATCGGTATGGGCACTCGTCGCGATATCGGCATTCATGTCGCTGATGTTTCCGACCATCTACGGCATAGCGCTCGACGGCATCGGCGGAGAGGATTCCAAACTTGCGGCTTCCGGACTCATCATGGCGATACTGGGCGGAGCGCTGATCACGCCACTGCAGGCATATGTTTCGGACACTCTCGGCATCAGTTGCTCTTTCTGGGTACCTGCCGCGTGTTTCGCCGCGGTGCTGGCATATTCAGCTGGCATCATTCTGAAAAAATATAACGCTCCACTTCAGGGAAATTGACTTATGAATAAGAAAGTTTTTGTTTCCGGATGTTACGACATGCTCCATTCCGGCCATGTGGCTTTTTTCAAGGAAGCGTCGCAGTTCGGAGATCTGTATGTCGGCATAGGTTCCGACAATACCATCGAGCAACTCAAACACCGCAAGACCGTATATTCCGAAAAGGAGCGGCTCTATATGGTCAAGGCCATCAGATATGTCACCGACGCGTTCATCAATCCGGGAAGCGGGATGCTCGACTTTCTCGACACGATGGATGCTGTGAAGCCCGATATATTTGTTGTCAATTCGGATGGAGGCAGCGATATCAAACGCCGGTTATGCGCCGACAGGGGCATAGAATACATCGAACTAAGGCGTGAACCCGACGCAGGCCTTGACGCGCGTTCCACCACGTCGCTGAGGGCTGAAGTGAAGTCTCACCTCCCCTACCGTGTCGACATCGCCGGAACGTGGATAGACCAGCCGTATGTGTCGCAACATGGCGCGGGATGGGCCATAACCGTATCGATCGAACCGACAGTGGAATTCATGGAGCGCGGAGGCATGTCGACATCTACCCGCAACGCTGCTAAAAAAATATGGCCTTATGAGCTGCCTGATTACAACGAGGAGATGCTCGCTCGACTGCTGTTCTGCTTTGAGAACGATCCGGAGAACAAAGGGCATGTTTCGGGCGCGCAGGATGCGATCGGCATCTGCATGTCGGGGCTGACACGCCATTATTACGACGGCCGTTACTGGCCGGACCGGATTGAATCGTGCCATGACGAAGCCGTTCTCACATGGCTTGAGAATCATCTGGCCCTCATTCCCATGTTTCCCCGCCGTCCCGGATGTTCGGTAGTGGAGGGGAAAGATATCACTCCGGGCCATGTAAAAGCTCTTACTGACGCCGCAGAGAGATGCTGGAATGCCATAATGGATCGTGATCTCGACAGATTCGCGGCTGCATTTCGTGATTCTTTCGATGCCCAGGTCTCTATGTTCCCCGCCATGATGCAGCCCGGCGTAGCTGAAGAGATTGACAAAATTCGCGACAAGGCGCTCGCATGGAAGATGCTCGGTGCGGGAGGAGGCGGACATCTTGCCATTGTGCTTCCTGACGGAGCAGAGATTTCTGATGAGATGATACCTGTAAAAATCCGTCGTCGGGGATTCTGACGGGCTCTGCCAAAATAATTTAAGACTCACTCTGAATCGCCATTATTATGGAAATTATCTACGAGTATCTGCGCTACCATGTCTAACAGGCTTTATCTCAACTAACTATATTGACATACAGAACAATAGACAAAAATCACCCCTATTTCTGGAGGGTTTTCGGTTGTCAGATTGTTGTCCGGCAATAAACCGACGGCTGATTATTGTCGTTTTATTGTCGAAAGAATGAATATCAGAATAGTCATATTACCACTAAAAGTACTGGCCGACGGCTCCCACAAATTGAGGATTGCTGTCAGCCATAACTCACAGACACGCTACATTCCTACCCGCTTCACTGTCCCCAGTCCAAAGAACTTAAAAAATGGTAACGTGGTAGGTGTGCCAAATGCTCAATACATAAATCTGCAACTCCGCACGCGCATGAACGACTTTTATAAAGCGTGTGATGAATTGGAGGACATCGACTACTACACTTGCGCCCAACTGGTAAATATGCTGACTAAACGGCAGGAGCAGAACACAGGATTAAAGACTGTCGAGCAGATTTCGGAGGATATGCTTACTAACAGAGAACACGCTTGGTCTAAATCTACTGTGGCGGGGTTCAAGCAAGGTATAAGGCGTTTTATAGAATACGCCGGAAAAGATTTCGTTCTCTGTACTCTGACTCATGATAACGTGATAGCCTATCATAAGTTCTTGGAAAAGTTAGGGTATTCGCAGACCTCTGTCGGTATGCGCATGGAGTCCTTGAAGCGACTGGTAAAGTATGCTATCCGGCATGGATATGTCAAGTATAAGGTATATCCGTTCTTAGACTATAAAACCGTAAAGTCGGCCCGGAGGGATATTGCTCTCACAATCGACCAACTCCGCAAAATGCGAGATATGGCTCTCACAGACAAATGGGAGATTTACGCACGCGACCTCTTTATGTTGAGTTTCTATCTTTGTGGCATGAACTTGGCAGACATCCTGCGGCTTGACTTAACGAAAGACTCTGTGTGTTTCATCAGACAAAAAACTTTCAAGCGGCGTGATGCCAACGATACAACGGAGTTTACCATACAGCCTGAGGCGAGAGCCATACTCGACAAATATCTTACCTCTGAGGGCAAACTAAAATTCAATAACTTTACAACTGAACGCTCAATCCAACATATCAATCCAGACCACCTTAGAAAACTTAGGCCGAAGATTGGTTTTGAAAAGCTAATATTCTATTCGGCCCGTAAGACTTTTGCACAGATCGCAAACGAACTTATGGTGAAAGACTCCATAATTGAATATTGTATCGGGGACTCCCCACTGCCCTCTAATCGTGCGCTGTCGTTTTATGTCAAGGTCAACAAAAGAATGGCTGACAAAGCAATCCGCAGAGTATTCGATGCCGTAGCGTCTGATAAAAGTATGGAGCAGTTGATTTCTGAATTGGAAGCGTGAACCTTGCTGGAGTAAAGGCGTACACTCTTTGAGGTACGCCGGAATGTGCATGACACATTCAAAGAACTTATTTGCTTATAAGCAAGCTGCCTCGCTTGGTTGAAATTGGAGATTTTCAGCGTTCCCTTTCAGCATTCCTCGGAACACTTTCAATACGTTTATGTGTTGCTGTGCAATCTTCTGTTGCTTTTTGGAGAGAGTTCTGATATACTGACGGGCAGATTTGAGCGCACCGTCCAAATGAAAGATAAATTCAGGATAAGCCATTTCTTTCCTGAAGAAATCTTCGACTGTCATGTGGCCGTCAGTCGGCACGAATGGCGTAGAGGTTTGTGTCCGCATCGGAGGGCAAGCCTGTTGTGCATCCTCACGCTGTACCTTGACTTGTGGAAATAATGAGGGTTGCATCGAGGTCGACCTCGCGGATGCAGACTTTGACTTTCCTGTTCTTTGCTTCTTGCGATATTGGTCGATATACGCCAGTCTTATCTCATATGAGGTCATTTCGCTGTCAACTGGAATTTCCTCCAACGCCTGAGAGTCTGACGGATTATTTAGAGAATGAGTTACCACATCATCTATCCACTTGCGATAACCGTTTGCCTGATTTTTTCGACATTCGATGAGGAGTGTTAACAGGCCGTCCTGATCTATGTAGCGGTTACATGAGGTGATTTTCTGTCGCCGGACATTAAACTCTCTAATTTGTCCTCTGGTAGTTCTGACAAGTGCCTCAGCCTCTCGGAGTAACATCGAGAGAGTCTGACAAAGGTCAGTCAGATTGTACCAAAGGGAACCCTCCTTTTTGCAGGCATGAAGAAAGCCATACTCCGGCGAGTAAAACTTTTTCATTTCCGGCTCTTGTTTCGTTTTAGGTAACATAGCTTATAAATTTATTTCTGAAATCTGGAGTTTGATGTAGAAATGATTTTGGCTCTCATAGCCTTCTTCGTATGCTGAGAAGCTATGCTGAGTATCTTCTTCAATCTCCCAACCCATATTCTCAGCAGCACTTCGATAACTTCCAGTCAGGTTGCTAAAATCAGCAAAAGCCTCATCAAGAGAGCCGTAAGGTTCTACTGTCAATTCTCGGTCATAGTCTTCTACGCAATCTTTGATTAAGATGTAAATTGTCTTCTTCATTTCTTCAATACCGCTTTGGAAATTTACACCAGTTCTGCGTTTTCGCCAATCCACAGCATTGCATCTTCACCTTTCCACTTGAAATCGAATGCTTTGTTGATAGGATTGTAAATGCCGGAGAGAACTTTACCCTCCTTGAGTCCTCGGATTTCAGCCAAGCACCATTTACCCATTTCGGTAAAGACTTTGACGCGAGCTTTTGCCGGGATTGGATTGTTTTTGATTGATTGTGCCATATTATTTAGGAGTTAAATTCAAATTCAGATACACCGGCAGCACAGAGCTGACAGTCGATGTCGGCTATAAGTTGTTCGTTGTTGTCAAATTCTTCGGGGTCATTCTCATCATATTCAGGGAGATAATAGACATCAGAGCTTTCCTGTTGGAGTTTTGAAAATAGTTCCACATTATCCACCAAAGCCCAATATGCTTTTCGAGCTTCATTTATTGAGATTGAGAGTGTTGTTTGTGACATATTATTTTGTGTTGTTTGTTTAATTTTGATAGTACAAAACTACACAAAAATTATTATATATACAAATCTAAACGCCTGTAAATCTGCAATATAACTCATTTTAACTTTTAAAATTTGCTATCTTATATGCAAGTTTTGAAAAGTGGAGTCATCAGCGTTTTCTCCACGACGGTACAATTCTATGCCATTAACATTTTGGCTGTGGGCTATTAGGCCGGCGGCTTCCAGTTCATTGATTGTCGTCATCACGTCAGCGATTATCATATTGTGAACCTCGTGTCGTATTGCGACTACCGGCACCTTCATGTTGGCTTTTCTTTTTTCAATTATCTCACGGATAACTTGGTAGACGTATGGTTGGAGATACTGCATGGCTATTAATTCAGGATATTGTTTTGCTTGATTAACTCGGCGGCTTTCAACAGGAGTGTTCCAAGATGTTCTGCTGCTACAAATTCTTCACGGTGCTTACGTGTCAACGGCTGGCCCGAATAAGCGCAGCTTTCACGTCGCAGGTCAGCATACTGTTCCAAATAATAATGTCCTTCCTGTTCAAGGAACTTGGCGAAGTTATGCACGAGGACATCATTACAAGCCTTATATCCCTGCATAAAACATTCGATATTTCGGTTACTCAATCGTGGAGTGCCACGCAATAGAAGAAATGCCAGTACCGACAATTCTTCTTCATTCATGTGTTTAGGGGTATTCTTCATTACGTTATGATGAATTGAATGTTGAAATGAAACTCCCTATTGAGCCGACCAACTTGCGGATATTTCCACGGCGACTGCTCATAGGGAATAAAGATTACTCTCTGTTTAGTGTCGGCTGTGATACCGTGCTTTCGTAGCCGGTAGAGCAAATTAGCTCTCCGTTTCAGGTTCAGCGGTTTCATCATCTCAGGAACACATTCCGAGGCGTACCCCCTCGTAGGATATAAAGGGAATATCACCTATTCCTACACTATATGCTATTTCCTCGGCAATCCTCGGACTTATTGGATATGCGAGATTATGTGCCATATAGACTTCTCCGCATTTGGCACATCTAATTCCGAGTATCGGTTTTTGTCTTGCTGCCATATCGTTATTATTTGGAATGAGGAGATAGCGAGGCTATACGCCACGCTACCTCCTCAGTTTAACTTAGAGTACGAGCGCCCAGTCGTTAGCAAAGACGTCCTCCATTGAGGGAGTCCACGAATTTGCCTCACTTGTCTTGGGGTCGAAGATGAGGCACTGAGATACATAGTCGATGTGATCGCCGGCGGCAAGAACCTGACGCTTTGCCTCTGACGGGAGCGACTGCATATTGGGAATGATGTCATGCGTGATGTGGGCCGGCACCTGCTTGAACACCATGCGGCCATTTTCGCCCCACACTGTACGTCTTACTGCATACCCTTCGCGGATAAGCGGAAGTACCTGCTCGAATGTCAGTCCCCACGGGCGGCATTCTTCGCCACCTTCCATGCAGGACTGGCGGAGGCAAAGGAGGTTCAGATATGCTCCCATCGCATGGTGCTGAGCGAGAAGGAACGCACGAGTGCCGAGAGGGAGAGACTGAAAGTCCTTACCTTCGTTCTGATTGAAAATGAAGTTCCCGAGCTTATTAGCGCGAGCCATCACGTCGGCCACCTCGATGTTTACTCGGTCAAGAGGGGTTTCTGCGACCTTATAGGCCGCCTCGAACACGTCAGCCGGAGACCACGATTTATAGCCGTCGGCATATTCTACGAGATAGCCGGGGCACTCGTTGTATTCTTCGACATAAGCGTTTTCACGGATAAGGCCTTCCTTATGGGCCTCTCCATAGGTCATGGGGGTAGCCATAACCTGTTTTGTACCGATGTACTTTTTCATGTTATTACTGTGGGTTTTACTAAGCCGCCCAAGGCTTTAATCTTTCATCTGTCATTTTTCTTTTAGTTCGTGTTGGAAAGGTAGCCATTCTTTTGCTACGAGCCACGAGAGGCTTTTCTTTGGGTTGAAATTATCCACTCTGATTGAATGATGGCTTAACCGACCCTCTGTTGGTTTTAACCCTTTGTCATGAAGTTCACACAGGCCGTCATGATAGAACGTACACCAGCCATTCTCGACTTTGGCCTGTACCATTTCTATGGGTCTGTCTGTTACTCCCATAAGGATACCGACAAGCCATGATGTTGGAGCAAGTCTATTGCTATAGCTTGCGTTGATAAGCTTCTCTATATCTTCGGGAGTGCCAAGACACGGAGTGTGGCATTGAGATTTGCATTTGTCACAACGACACGCAGTTGGTTTTCGTCCACTTTTCTGCATGATGTAATTGAACGTAGGTTTTCCGAGGTGGCTCATAACTTGAATTGATTAAATGGCAGAGGATTGCTATACGGCCATTGTCTATTAATACTAAATATATTGAAGTCTGCACCAACTGATGCCGGGTGTGAAAATTCAGCACCATCGAGCAAATCAAACATACTCTTTTTCCAATAAACCTTTGCCCCAGCATTACTGATCTTATTGGTGATGTTTGGAATGTATGAGAAAAGGTTCTTGGGGTCAATCGGCTGTTTACCGCCACTCAAAAGTCCTATTTTATACAGGTCGCAGAAACCGAGAGTACAATTTATAATATCCTCGGCAATTGAGAGGTCAAGCAGGGGCTCAATACTTGCGAATGTTCTTATGCCGAGAGCATGGATTTTTCGCATTGCACTTATTCTTGAGTCTGTAAGGCTGGCATTAGTTTCAAGTTCATCAAAGCCAGTAAGCGTGAAGCCTATTGCAATCTTGTGGAATGGCCGTATGCCTCCCAACTCTTGAGAAAGACACTCAACAAACCGCAGGGCGCCCTCTGCTCGTTTTGTCAGGATTTGAACAGGAACATTTTTCTTTAATGCGTACACAGCAGCCTCAACCGTTAAACCGCCAGTTTCATCAAGTAGAGGGTCAGTCGTAAAACTGAAAAACAGACCTTTCTGCTCAATGTCGCTATTGCCGACGTAATAATCTAATTCCTTGCGGAATATCTCAATCGCATCGTTTGTGTCCTTGAAGCACTTTTTGAGCCGGGGAGTTGTCGACCATACATGACGCAAGACTCCACGTTTGCAATAGCAATATTGGCAGTCGTTTGAGCAGCCTGTGAAGAAATTACACGCCCATGTAGCGTATTCCCCGGCTTTTCCTTTCGGCTTGTATATAGCCCTGCCCGGACTAAATACTTTCGCCAGCGGCAATCTCTTTATCTTCTCATAGAGTTCCGGATAATCGGTTTTCAGACGCTCCTTCTCATTCTTGAAACACTCTTGGTTGAATTCAGGAGAGGCGTATATGCCGCCGGCATAGTTTCCTTGCTCTTCGCCAAATCCGACAATCCTACCGCCTTTAACCATTACATAATGGAAATACTCTCCACGTGGGCCGATGCTAACTGCCGATGTGAAGCACTGCTCATCGCCTCGCGTCCAGTCGTTGTACTTATCCATAGTCAGA
>CAMWRV010000067.1 GCA_947176745.1 uncultured Muribaculaceae bacterium | reverse complement strand
AGCGAATAGATCCGCAATATTTTGTAAATTCGCACTAGCTTGTTTAATCTGCGGCCCTGTCTTCCGGCGGAGTGCTTTTGCATTTGTGGCGGATTTTTGCTAAATTTGTGGTTCTCTAATTTTTCCGGCAATATCAGGACCGGATGCACAAGACTCTCATGACATTACAGAACAAGGACATGGATTCCGGCAGCGAACATAAAAAATGCGCCGACGGTGTGCGCCCCGACATACTGAACTATGAGGATATCAGAAAGATGATTCCGATCCTCGACGGTCATCCGAAGATCGTCAAGGCAATCATGCACTGGCTCATTCTCGACAAGTGCAATGCGGTTCACGGAAAATACTGCCACACCACCGGCGTGCCGTTCTCCAATCTGCTGATCGACGATGCCTACCGCATCCGCAAACGGATCGACAACGAAGAGGTGCTCGACCGGTTCCGCGACGTGCCTTTCGTCACGGTCAGCAACCACCCGCTCGGCGCGCTCGACGGCATAATGCTCATCGACATCATCGGACGCCACCGCGAGGATTTCAAGGTGATGGTCAACATGTTTCTCAACTATCTTTCAGCCATGCGCCCGTCGTTCATAGCCGTAGACCCGTCGGGCAGCGACGACCCTGTCAAGAAGGCGGCCACCATGCACGGCATCCGCGAGGCGATAGCCCACGTCCGGGCCGGGCATCCGATGGGATTCTTCCCCGCCGGAGCAGTCTCAAAAATCAACCGCTCGCTCCATATCTCCGACCGCGAGTGGCAGCCGTCGATCATCCGGCTGATAAAGCAGATGAAAGTGCCTGTGATTCCGGTCTACTTCCACAACCACAACTCGACGTTCTTCAACATCCTCGGTATGATCGACTGGCGGCTGAGGACTCTCCGGCTTCCGCGTGAGCTTTTCAACAAGACAGGCCGCGAGATGCACGTATCGTTCGGCGATCCCATAATGCCCGACGAGCAGGCTCTCTTCACCGACACCGAAAAGTTCGGTCTCATGCTCCGCGAAAGAACCTACGCGCTCCGGAGGCTTCCATGACTTCAAAACCACACAACGGCATGACAGCAACTGATTCACAGGATATACAACAGGCCAAACAGCGTTTCGGCATAATCGGCAACTCGCCGGCTCTTCTTGAGGCGGTGGCACGCGCCATCCGCGTCGCTCCCATCGACCTCTCGGTGCTTGTCACGGGCGAGAGCGGATCGGGCAAGGAATTCTTCCCGAAGATAATCCACCAGTTCGGAGCCCGGAAACACAAGAAATACATAGCGGTCAACTGCGGTGCAATCCCCGAGGGCACGATCGATTCGGAGCTTTTCGGACACGAGAAAGGCTCGTTCACAGGCGCCATCGCGGCCCGCAAGGGTTATTTCGAGGAGGCAGACGGGGGGACGCTCTTCCTCGACGAGGTGGCCGAGCTCCCGCTCACCACCCAGGCCAGACTGCTGCGAGTGCTCGAATCAGGCGAGTTTCTGAAGGTGGGGTCATCGGCAGTGCAGAAGACCGACGTGCGAATCGTGGCGGCCACCAACGTAGACCTGCAGAAAGCAGTCAGACAGGGGAAATTCCGCGAGGATCTATACTATCGGCTGTCGACTGTGTCGATCGTCGTTCCCAACCTCCACGACCGCGGATCAGACATACATCTTCTCGCCCGAAAGTTCGCCTCCGACTTCTCGCGCAAATACATGACCGAGCCGGTCTCTTTCTCCGACGACGCCGTCAGGGCTATGACGCTCTATCGCTGGCCCGGCAACGTGCGCCAGCTCAAAAACATAGTCGAGCAGCTCGCCCTCTTCAACGCCGGCGAGGAGATCTCGCGCCAGCAGATTGTCGAGGCTCTTCCGGTAGACCATTCCGGTCTCTCCACCCCCGTACACTCCCGGCAGCCCCACGACTACGAGTCTGAGCGAAAAATGCTCTGGCAGCTCGTGCTCTCGCTCAAATCGGAGATACGCGAGCTCCGAGAGGCCATGGCTTCGGCGGGGTGCGCCACCACGCTGCGTGGCGAAGACTTCAGCGACGTGACTCCGGTCACTTCTCTCGTAAAGTATTCCGACTCCGACCTGCTCGGCGTCACGCCTCCGGCCACTTCTCTCGAAGATGCCGAGAAGAACACCATCGCCGACGACTACGAGTCTGAGCGAAAAATGCTCTGGCAGCTCGTGCTCTCGCTCAAATCGGAGATACGCGAGCTCCGAGAGGCCATGGCTTCGGCGGGGTGCGCCACCACGCTGCGTGGCGAAGACTTCAGCGACGTGACTCCGGTCACTTCTCTCGTAAAGTATTCCGACTCCGACCTGCTCGGCGTCACGCCTCCGGCCACTTCTCTCGAAGATGCCGAGAAGAACACCATCGCCGACACTCTGGCCCGCAACAACGGCAACAAACGAAAGACCGCCGAAGATCTCAACATCTCCGTGCGGACCCTCTACCGCAAAATTCAGGATTATGGACTATAAGCCCCTCCGCCGATTTCTCCGCCCCCTCGCGGCGGCACTCGTCACGCTACCGCTGCTTTCGGGCTGCGTGCCGCACTACACGCTCAACGGATCATCGATCAACTACGATATTTACAAGACCGTCGACATCGGATACTTCCCCATCCGGGCCGCTCTGGTCTATCCTCCTCTTCAGCAGACTTTCGAGAACGAACTGCTCAACTATGTGACCCGCAATACCCGTCTGCAGGAAATCGACTCCAACAACGCCGACCTGAAACTCGAAGGGGAGATAACAGGATATTCGCTATCGCCGCAGGCTGTCGGCACTGACGCCTATGCCACCGAGACCCGGCTCACCATCACCGTCCATGTCAAATATACCGACACCAAGAACCCGGCCAACAATATCGATCAGAATTTCTCGGCCTACCGGCAGTTTGACGCATCGCTGATGCTCACCGATGTCCAGGACGACCTCTGCCAGCAGATAAGCGAGGAACTCGTAAATCTGATCTTCAACGCGACTTTCGGCAACTGGTAAATAAAAACCGGAATCATCATGGAAAAATATCCCTACTTCATCAATCCCGACATCGACGCGCTCCCGTCGGCCACCGGAGAGGAGCGCGAACGCCTGATCCGCCGCATTGCCGCCTGCGTCGGCGACGAGGCCGCCCTGCGCGCGATCACAGGCATAGACCCGGCGGAATTCGCACGGTTCTATCCCGATATGACTCCACCGGAACTCTCTACCGAAGACACCATATCTTCTTTCATATCAAGATTCTCGTCAGAAAAAGCCGCCGATACCCCGGAGGTAGAGGAACTCGTCGCCGCTCCGGCGGTCGACTATGCGACTCTGATCGATGACGATCCGGCTGAAAGTGCCGACACTCCGGCAGACGCCACTTCCGATCTGATATCGAGTTTCCTGCAGGCAGTGCCGCCGAAACGCCCCTCGCAGTCGCGCAGACCTGCTGCCAGACAGGAACCCGCTGCCGCAGAAAAGACTGAACAGACCGGACTGACAGAACAGACAGAACAGACAGAACAGACCGGACAGACAGAACAGACCTCTCTGTCCGACACCGGACACCCTCACGCCGAAGATTCCGCACTCTCCGAAGCTTTGTTCAGACTTATGGTCAAAAACAAAAACTACCGCAAGGCTCTGGAAATTATTACGGAATTAAGTTTGAATAATCCAAAAAAAAGTATTTACTTTGCATACCAGATTCGATTTCTAAAGAAATTGATTAAAAATCAGGAAAACGGCGGCTGAACGCATCGCTCTTTCCGACAAAATCTATCTTTTGGAATCAACGGATTGAAAAATTAACAAATTTTAAGATATGTATATCTTTCTCTGTATTCTAATCGTAATCGCAAGTCTGCTCATCATCGGAGCAGTGCTTATCCAGAAATCAAAAGGTGGCGGTCTCGCCTCCGACTACTCAAGCGGAAACCAGTATCTCGGCTACCGCAAGACAACCGACTTCATCGAGAAGGCCACATGGAGCCTCGCGATCTTCATCTGCGTGCTCTCGATCTGCGCCTCTTTCGCTGTTAAGACTCCCGTCAACGTATCGGCGATCACTCCGGCTGCCGCTCCCGCTCCCAACAGCGCGGCTCCCGCTCCGACAGCGGCCCCCGCTGAGCAGAAAGCAGCTCCCGCGGCTCCCGTTGCCACAGAGAACCCCGACAAGGGTGAGCCCAGATGATCTGACTGCAATATACACAGATAAACAAGCGGCTGATTTTCCTCAGGGAAATCAGCCGCTTGTTTATCTGCACCCATGTCACGTGGCTACGCATTGCGCAGCGGCATCTCCCCCCAGCGGAGTTTCTTACGCAGCACTTCGGGAAAATCGACTCCTGTCGGCTGCACTACATTGACCGGAAACGGCGCGCGCCTGATCAGAAGCGTCGATCCGTCGGCCGGAACAGAAAATGTGCGGCCATCCACACCGACATGACACATCTCGCCACGAGAGGTGACATGAAGCACAAGTTCCGAATCGGCGCCAATAACCAGCGGACGCAGAGTCAGCGAGTGCGGAGCGATCGGAGAGAGCACAAAGCACTCTATGCCGGGCTGCAGGATCGGGCCGCCGCACGACAGATTGTAGGCCGTGCTGCCGGTCGGCGTCGAGACCACAAGGCCGTCGGCCTGATAGTCGGCAAGATAATGGCCGTCGACATATGCGTCGATGCTGACCATCGAGGTCGTGTCTCCCTTTACGATAGCGATATCATTGAGCGCGAACGGACTGAATCCATCGGGAAGATAACCGGAGTCCACCCGAAGGGTGATGCGCGGAGAGACATCATAACGCCCGCGGAGCGCGTCGAGCACCTCGCCCGGATCTGCAAGCGAAAAACCGGCAAGATAGCCGAGATGACCGGTGTTGATACCCATTATGGGTGTGCGCCGGTCGCCGACCCAGGCCGCCGCCCGCAGAAACGTGCCGTCGCCGCCGAAACTGACCACAAGATCGGAGTCTTCCGGAAAGGACTCGACAAACTCCATGCCGTCAGTATCGACGCCGTTCTCCTCCAGATATGAACCGAAGCCCGACTCGATGCCGACGCTCACGTCCTCATGGCGGACTATCCTGAAAAATGCCTCAAGTCTTGAAAGATATTCATCCTGGCTGTCATTGCCGAATACTGCTATGCGTCTCATATGATAGGTTGTATTTTCAGGTCTGTTCGTTCTATACGTTTATCAGTGTCTGCAAGGCAAGAAGCCGCTCGAACGCTACAGTCCGGTCCACTTCTCCGGAACCTGACATCCGGACAACTTCGTAGCCGTAACGGCCGAGACTGTGGGCCACAGGCTCCGGATCCTCGCAGCGCACTCGGAGCGTGACACGCAGCTTCCCTTCGTCGCCCGGTGATGTGATCAGATCGACAAGATGCACGTCGGCATCTTCCACAGCCCGGGCTATGTGAGATGCGCTGTAGTCGGCAGGAGCGCACTCAAGTTCTATGACGCTGCAGTCGGGACGCGCGGCGATCATGCGGCCAAGCGCCTCCAGAAGCGAGGTCTGGTCGATCACGCCGACAGCTCCGTCGCGCCCTTCGACAAGCAACTCCCGTCCCGGAGCGTCGAGCAGCCGGGGCAGTACGTCAAGAAGGTTGGTATCCTCGCCGACAGTGCGGACCGGCATGTCGGCCCCGGTTTTCCTTATCCGTGATATGGCATCTCTTGCTATCATAGAACTTTTATCTGTTTCAGCTTCCTAATTTGTCAGAATTTTAGTAAATTTGCCTTTCAGTTGAAAACGCGCGGCGGCTTCTTTTAGTATAAACGCCTGAGACAGTCCGGCGTTGCGCTTCAACCCGTTTAGACCCCATTCCACAAAAATACAAGCAAATTTCGTGCCGACTATGACAAGACTCAGTGTCAACATCAACAAAGTGGCCACCCTGCGCAATGCAAGAGGCGAAAACATTCCTGACGTAGAGCGCTTTGCAATCGACTGCGAGAACTTCGGAGCGCAGGGCATAACCGTTCATCCGCGCCCCGACGAACGTCACATCACACGCCGTGACGTGGAGATTCTGTCGAAAACCGTGACAACGGAGTTCAACATCGAGGGTTATCCGTCGCAGGATTTCATCGACCTCGTCATAAAAGCCGCTCCCGCACAGGCCACTCTTGTGCCCGACGCGCCCGACGCGCTCACAAGCTCGGCCGGCTGGAACGTAACGGCCAACAGCGAATTTCTCCGCGAGGTGATCGGCCGTCTGCGCAATGCGGGCATACGCGTCTCGGTGTTTGTCGACGCCGATCCGGAGCAGGTCCGCGCCGCAGCTTCAATCGGAGCCGACAGAGTGGAGCTGTACACAAAACCTTATGCCGACGCCTATGAGGAAGATCCGCAGAAAGCGGTCGAGCCGTTCGTGCGTGCTTCCGAAGAGGCCCGCAGACTCGGCATCGGACTCAACGCGGGGCATGACCTCAACCTCCGCAACCTCCGGTTCTTCAAGGAGTCTATGCCGCTGCTCGACGAGGTCAGCATCGGCCACGCCATCATCTCCGACGCCCTTTATATGGGCATAAAGGAGACGATAGCCGCATATCTCGCCTGTCTCAAGGAATATGACCGGAAACACTCATTTCGTATATCTTCAGTAAATCCCTATATTTAGCAATCTCCCAAATATGCAAACTCTTTCGTTCTGGTCGCTCGTCATGGACGGCGGCTACATCATGATTCCTCTCGCGCTGCTTCTGCTGGCCACGGTATATGTGTTCACCGAACGCAGCATCGTAATCGGCCGCGCAGCAAGCGAGGACAAATCGTTTATGAACCGCATCCGCGACTACGTGCATGACGCCGACATCGAGTCCGCCCGCAATCTCTGCAAGAAGACCGACACTCCTTACGCACGCCTCATCGACAAGGGTCTCTCGCGCATCGGCCGCAATATGAACGATGTGCTCGTGGCGATCGAGAACACCGGCAACATCGAGATCGCAAACCTCGGCAAGGGCCTTCCCTGGCTCTCGACCACCGCCGCAGGCGCACCGATGCTCGGATTCCTCGGCACGGTGGTCGGCATGATCGACGCGTTCTTCTCGCTCGCCAATGCCGGAACATCGGCCAACATCACAGTGCTTTCGAGCGGCATCTATCAGGCTCTGGTCACCACAGTGGCAGGTCTTGTGGTCGGTATCATCGCCCTTTTCGCCTACAACTACCTCGTGGCCCGCATCAACCGTGTCATGAACGCCATGGAGACAAAGACAATGGAATTCATGGATCTTCTCAACGAACCTGCATAACATGGCTCTGAAACGAAATTTCCAGACGCTCGACACTTTCTCGATGTCGTCGATGACCGACGTCATCTTCCTGCTTCTCATCTTCTTTATGGTGACCTCCACCATAATTTTCCCGGCGGCGATAGATGTCAACCTGCCGCAAAGCAGCGAGCAGACCTCGACCAAGCCTGTCACTGAAGTGTATATCGACGCGGAGTCCAACCTCTATCTCGTGGCCGACCGCAATGACTCGACACAGACTCTGAGCATCCCGAAGCCCGTGACTTTCGACCAGCTTCAGGCGGATCTCACGGCGATACAGCAGGCAGACTCTACGCGTGCGATAGCGCTTTACGCCGACTCGGTGGTCGACTATGGCAAAGTGGTGCGTGTGCTCGACATGGCAGCACGCAACAAGATGAAAATGGTGCTCTCCACAAGAGCGCGACAGCAGGACTGACACATGACAAAAAACGAGAGACAAGACTCTATCATAGCCGCCGCGGTCACTTTCGCCGTGGCGCTTCTCCTGCTGCTGTTCCTGTTTTTCGGAGGGATGACTTTCGACCGCGCACAGCTCGCGCAGGCTTCAGTGCCGGAGATCCAGGCCGACGACGACGAACTGTTTATCGAACCTGAGATTCTTCAGGATCTCGGAGAGGAGAACGCCGTCACACAAGATGCGCCCGCTCCGGCATTCAAGGGGCTTCCGCAACAGGCCGAGGAGGAAAACACCAAGCTTGTCGTGCCCGGCAAGAACGAGAATCCCACTCCCCCAGTCGAAAAACCGGTGACATCGACCAAAGAAAATCCCGTCAAGGCCGCCGATCCTCCCAAGACAAGCGAGGAGAAAAAGATCGTAACATCGAAAATGGCCGACAAATTCCCGGGGCAGAACGGGTCTTCTTCGGGAACGTCGGGCACTTCCGGAGCGGGAGGGACCGGTGTCGGCATTTCCGGAAGCGTGTCGGGACGCACCTTCAAAGGCTGCCCCCGCCCCAGTGTGGAGCTGCAAAACAAGGTGGTGGTAGAAGTCCGCGTCACTATCGACGCCGCCGGAAAGGTGGTCTCCGCAACCGCCCGGAGCAAGTCGGGCAAAGCCTCGGCTGCCATACTGCGGGCCTGCGAACAGGCCGCCAAGGGGGCACGCTGGAGCGAGGACAAGGACACCCCGTCGGCCAAAGGCACCCTGACATTCACCATCACTCCGAAATAACAGCACTGACCGGCGCCGCATCATTATGACGGCTGTGCCGCCGAAACCCTGTTTTTGATCATTCACACAAACCAACATAACCCAACATCATGCTTGAATTAGGAACACCCTTTACCCCGCGTGGTAAAAAGGCGCTTCTGCTCGGAAGCGGCGAACTCGGTAAGGAAGTGACAATCGAACTCCAGCGCTACGGAGTCGAGGTCGTAGCTCTCGACAAGTATGCCGGCGCGCCGGCGATGCACGTAGCCAACCGCTCGATCACTGTGTCGATGCTCGACGGCGACGCGCTCCGCGCAATTGTCGAGGAAGAGAAACCTGACTACATTATCCCCGAGATCGAGGCTATCGCCACCCCCACCCTCATCGCTCTTGAGAAGGAGGGTTGGAATGTCGTGCCAACGGCCCGAGCCACTTTCATAACCATGAACCGCCGCGAGATCCGCAATCTCGCTGCCGTCGAGCTCGGTCTTCCCACATCGCCTTTCGAGTTTGCCGACACCGAAGAGGAGTATCTGGCGGCTGTAAGCCGGATCGGCCTTCCCTGTGTGGTCAAGCCTGTCATGAGTTCGTCGGGTCACGGCCAGAGCCTTGTCCGCAACGAGTCGCAGGTGGCCGAGGCATGGCGCGAGGCTCAGGAGGGAGGACGCGCCGGAGGCGGTGCGGTGATCGTAGAGGGCTTCGTGGATTTCGACTATGAGATCACCCTGCTCACCGTGCGCCATATCGGAGGCACGTCTTTCTGCGAGCCGATCGGCCATTATCAGGAGAATGGCGACTACCGCCGGAGCTGGCAGCCCCAGCCAATGTCGGAGACGGCTATCATCAAGGCCCGCGAGATAGCGAAAAAAGTCACCGACGCGCTCGGAGGCTACGGTATCTTCGGCGTCGAGTTCTTCATCAAGGGCGATGACGTGATATTCTCCGAACTTTCCCCACGCCCGCACGACACAGGCATGGTGACTCTCATTTCGCAGCATCTGTCGGAGTTCGCGCTCCACGTCCGCGCTCTTCTCGGCCTGCCGATTCCCGAGATCACTTTCTATGGCCCGTCGGCAAGCCGCGCTCTTCTCGCCGAGGGTGATTCAAGAGACATCGCTTTCACCGGAATGGAGAAGGCCCTCTCTATTCCGGGCACCGACATGAGAGTGTTCGGCAAACCTGAGGTCAAAGGTCACCGCCGCATGGGCGTGATGCTCGCCACCGCACCGACTGTAGAGGAGGCTTGCGAGAAAGTGGAACGCGCAGCCGCCGAAATCAGCATCGACTGCCGCTGACACGACACAACCATCCGAATTTATAAGGCTCCGTTCCCCAAAAATTGTTAATGCAGGGGCGGCGTATTTTCGCGGAAATT
>CAMWRV010000066.1 GCA_947176745.1 uncultured Muribaculaceae bacterium | reverse complement strand
GTCAGCAGGGCGGCTACGGCCAGAACCGTCAGCAGGGCGGCTACGGCCAGAACCGCCAGCAGGGCGGCTACGGCCAGAACCGTCAGCAGGGCGGCTACGGTCAGAACCGTCAGCAGGGCGGCTACGGTCAGAACCGTCAGCAGGGCGGCTACGGCCAGAACCGTCAGGGCGGTTACAACCAGAACCGCCAGCAGGGGGGATACGGTCAGAACCGTCAGGGCGGTTATAACCAGAACCGTCAGCAGGGCGGCTACGGCCAGAACCGTCAGGGACAGGGCCGTCCCGGTCAGAACAACTGGAAAAACAACAATCAGGGAGGAGCCAAATTTACTCCCAAACCGCGTCAGATCGACTACGTTCTCGAGGATATCGATCCGAACGCAGAGATCCGTCTGAACAAATATATGGCCAATGCAGGTCTCTGCTCGCGCCGAGAGGCAGACGAGTACATCACTTCGGGCAAAGTCAAGGTCAACGGAGAGGTTGTGACCGAGCTCGGCACAAAGATCTCGCGCAACGATGTAGTGGAATACGACGACAAGGTCGTGACTCCCGAGCGCAAATGCTATGTGCTTCTCAACAAGCCCAAAGACTGCGTCACCACAAGCGATGACCCCAACGGCCGCACCACCGTGCTCGACATTGTCAAGAACGCCTGCGAGGAGCGCATATATCCCGTCGGCCGCCTCGACCGCAACACTACAGGCGTGCTTCTGCTCACCAACGACGGCGACCTCGCGTCGAAGCTGACGCATCCGAAGTTCGTCAAGAAGAAGATCTATCATGTGTGGACTGACAAGGATATCACCGAAGACGACATGCAGCGCATTGCCGACGGCATCGAGCTTGAAGACGGCGAGATCCATGCAGACGCCATATCATATGTAAGCGACGACCGCAATCAGGCCGGAATCGAGATCCACAGCGGCCGCAACCGCATCGTGCGCCGCATATTCGAACACCTCGGATATCGCGTCGTGAAGCTCGACCGTGTCTACTTCGCCGGTCTCACAAAGAAAAACCTGCCGCGCGGACGCTGGCGCTACCTCACACAGGAGGAAGTGAACTATCTCCGCATGGGCGCATTTGAATGATATATGGAAAAAATCCGCAGAACAACAATAAAGGATATTCTCTCTGATCCCGAACCCCGCGTAGGCACGAAAGTCGACGTCAAGGGGTGGGTCAGGACCCGCCGCGGCAACAAGCACGTGCAGTTTGTGGCTCTCAACGACGGAAGCACGATCAACAACCTGCAGATAGTGCTCGACGCCGCCAGATTCAGTGACGACGATCTGAAGCCGGTCACCACCGGATCGAGCATACACGTGCAGGGCACGCTGGTCGCCTCGCAGGGCAAAGGCCAGAGCGTAGAGATCCAGGCTGACGAACTTGAGGTTTACGGTACGGCTGATCCCGCCACATATCCTCTGCAGAAAAAAGGGCACACGCTCGAATTTCTGCGCGAGAAGGCGCATCTTCGTCCGCGTACGAATACGTTCGGAGCGGTGCTGCGCATCCGCCACGCACTCGCTTATGCCGTGCACAAGTTCTTTAACGACAAAGGTTTCTACTATTTCCACACTCCGCTCATCACAGCTTCCGACTGCGAAGGTGCAGGCGCGCAGTTTCAGGTGACGACTCTTCCTCTTGAGGATCTTCCGCGCACCGAGGATGGAAAGATCGACTACTCGCAGGATTTCTTCGGCAAGATGGCGAGCCTCACCGTGTCGGGTCAGCTCGAAGGGGAGCTTGGCGCGACGGCACTCGGCTGCATCTATACTTTCGGCCCGACATTCCGCGCCGAAAACTCCAATACTCCGCGTCACCTGTCGGAGTTCTGGATGATCGAGCCGGAGATGGCCTTCTACGAGATCGAAGACAACATGGATCTCGCCGAGGAATTCATCAAATACTGCATCAACTACGCTCTCGAGCACTGTGCCGACGATATCGCTTTCCTGTCGGAGCATTTCGACAAGGAACTCGTGGATCGTCTCCGCTTTGTGGTCGACAACGACTTCGTGCGACTTCCCTACACCGAGGGCGTGCGCATTCTTGAGGAGTCGGGACGCAAGTTCGAGTTCCCCGTCTACTGGGGTGCCGACCTTGCATCGGAGCATGAGCGCTACCTTGTCGAAGAGCACTTCAGGCGTCCGGTCATACTGACTGACTATCCCAAGGAGATAAAGGCTTTCTACATGAAGCTCAACGACGACGGCAAGACCGTGCGCGCCATGGATGTGCTCTTCCCGAAAATCGGCGAGATCATCGGCGGTTCGCAGCGTGAGGAGAGCCTTGAGAAGCTCACCGCCCGCATAGAGGAAATGGGTCTGGCTGGCATGGACTGGTACGTCGACACGCGCCGTTACGGCACTGTGCCTCACTCGGGCTTCGGACTCGGATTCGAGCGTCTGGTGCTCTTCGTGACCGGCATGCAGAACATCCGCGACGTCATACCCTTCCCCCGCTATCCGAACAACTGCGAATATTGATGGCACGTCTGGCGGCAGTCATATTGACAATCCTGTCTCTCCTTCCCGTCATGGGGGAGAGACGGGATTCTCTCATAGTCAGCCTGATCACATGCTGGCCCGGCGCGGAGGTATATGAGCTCTGCGGGCATGAGGCCGTGCGTGTGCGCGGCATCAATCCCGACGGCACCGTGACCGACAGCGTGTGGAATTACGGTGTGTTCGACTTCGCCGCCCCCAATTTCCTCTATCGCTTTGTCAAGGGAGAGACTGACTACATGCTCGCCGCATATCCGACGGCGATGTTCATGCCCGAATACATGGCGCGCGGACGCCGTGTTGTGGAGCAGGATCTCAACCTGACGCGCGGCGAGACGTCAAGACTTGTCGCCCTGCTGCGCGAAGAGGCGAAGCCCGAGAACCGCACCTATCGCTACAACTACGTAAAAGACAACTGCGCCACCCGGATTCTCGACCGTATCGACGAGGCCGCCGGTCATCCGGTTGTCTATCCGGATTCGGTAAGATACGGCACGTTCCGTAACGAAATGCGCGCATATCACCGCGACTACCCGTGGTATCAGTTCGGTATCGACCTCGCTCTCGGATCAGGCATCGACTATCCGCTCAGAGGTAAGGAGGAGATGTTTGTGCCGCTGGAGATGATGGATAAGGCCGCCGGGGCTCACATGCGTGACGGCCGTCAGCTTGTGGCCGAGACCCGCGTGCTGAACGAAGGAATCCCCGATGCCACGCTCGGCTCGACGCACTGGAGCGCGACGCCGATTGTGAGCTGTTCGCTCTTCCTGCTTGCCGTGCTCGCGGTCTGTCTGCTCCAATGGCGGCGGCGCGTCATCTACAGGGGAATCTATTCTCTCTGGTTCTCGATTCTGGGTCTGGTGGGATGCGTGATCGCCTTTCTCGTGTTCATCAGTGAGCATGAAGCCACGTCTCCCAATCTGTTGATCCTGTGGCTCAATCCGTTGCAGCTCATTGTGGCGGCAGGAGTATGGTTCAGGCGCACATGGAGGATTCCGGTCATGGCCATGGTCTGTTACAACATTATAGTCATGACTGTGCTGATGATTGTCTGGCCGTTTCAAACCCAATCGGCCAATCCGGCGTTCTTCCCATTGATGGCTGCTACGCTCGCCCTCTCGGCGGTTTATGCAATAATCTCTCCGAAAATCAGTTATAACAATGATCGCAACACACTCGTAAATGAAGAGGCTCGCAACCTCGGTGATGGTAGGTCTGGCCACGCTCGGCGCGGCCGCACAGGCGGATCCCGCAAGACCACGGCTCGTGGTGGGAATCGTCGTTGATCAGCTTCGCACCGACTACATAGAGTATCTTAAGGATTATTTCGGCGAGCGGGGATTCAGAACCCTGCTCACTGACGCCGTGTACATGCGTGACGTCGACTTCAACGCGGCTCGCCTTGACGCGGCGAGTGCCACGGCGATGCTTTACACCGGCGCATGTCCTGCCGAGACCGGAGTCCCGGCGGGTCTGATCTATGATTCTTCTGACCTCTCCGGCGCGCTGCGTCTTCCGCTCACGTCGGGTACTGCCGCCAATGTCACCAACGACTCCTTCACGCCCGCTCCGCTGCGGCTCTCGACCGTGGCCGACGAACTTGTGATCGACGGCGGAGGAGCTGCGCAGGTCTACTCCGTGGCGATGGATCCGCAGCAGGCGGTAATTATGGCCGGGCATGCCGGCAAGAGCGCCGTGTGGATCAATAACTCGTCGGGCAACTGGGCCACAACCTCGTATTACGGCCCGATGCCGTCGGCGGTCTCAAACAGAAATTTCCGCAATTCGCTCTCTCAGCGCATAGACACGATGGTCTGGCGTCCGTCGGCACGCTGGGCGGATGTGCCGGGGCATTCCGGAGTGAAGAGACTCAATCCCTTCCGCCATACGTTCCCCCGCGCCGACCGCGATGTGTACAAGAAATTCGCGGCCTCCGCTCTCTCTAACGTCGAGGTGACTGACGCGGCCATCGACATTCTGCAGGGACTCTCGCTCGGATCGAACCCGGGCGAGACCGACATGCTCAATGTCGCCTACACTGTCGCTCCTTTCAAATACGCCTCGGACGGTGTCACCAGAGCCGAACTCACAGACTCATATCTGCGACTCGACGGCCAGCTGGCCCGGCTTTTCGAGGCTGTGGACCGTTGCGTCGGAGCCGGCAACTCCGTGATATGGCTCAGCTCGACAGGATATTACGATGACGCGGTGGCAGTGGAGGAACGATACCGGCTTCCCGGCGGGGAGTTCTCCGCCCGCAGGGCGCGGTCGCTCCTCAACTCCTATCTCTCTGCCCGTTTCGGACAGGCCGGTTACGTTTCCTCGATACGCGACGGTCAGGTATATTTCGACCGCGGTGCTATCGAGCGCATGCGTCTTGACGCCGACGCCGTGATCGGCGATGCGCGCAGCTTCCTTGTCAAGATGGGAGGCGTGGCCGACGCATTGACTGTCAACGATATTCTTTCGCCTTCGCGCCCCGAGGAGGAGGCTTTGCGCCGCTCTCTCGATCCGCGCTCATGCGGCGACATAATAGTAAGGTTCACTCCGGGGTGGAGCGTCGTCTACGACGAGCAGATGCCCCCGGTGGTAAAGCAGGTGCGCGAGGCGGCGGTGATGACGCCGGCCTTTCTCCGCGCTCCGGGCCTGGCTCCACAGGTCATATCCTCGCCGGTTGATGCCGCGGCGATAGCGCCGACGGTGGCCGGGGCACTCAGAATCCGCGCTCCCAACGGAGCCCGGTCGAGAGCAGTGCCGCTCACATCTTTATGAAGCGGCGGTCGACACCGATTCAGCTTACCCCCCCGAGACTTACAACACAAAGAATAATCTCTCCCAAACCATTAAGACATGATAAGCAATTTACTCAAAAAAATATTCGGCGACCAGTCGGAACGCGCCGTGCGTCCTCTCTGGAACCGCCTCAAGACTGAAATCAACCCCATCTCCGAGCAGATCCGCGACATATCGAACGACGAACTGCGCGGGCGAATCGAGACCATCAGAACCAATATCCGTGGCAAAGCAGCGGAATATAAGAAACAGATGGAAGATATCCGCACTGAGATCGAGTCGCTCGACTACGACAAACGCGAACCTCTCTGGAAGAAGATCGACGAGATCCGCGAGGAGATGTTTGCCGAGTATGCCCGCGATCTCGACGCTGCCCTGCCCGAGGTCTTCGCGGTCGTGAAGGAGACCGCCCGCCGCTTCAAGGAGAACGAGACCATCGAGGTTACAGCCACAGAGAGCGACCGCCGTCTGGCCGCCGCAGGAAAGGACTTTGTGACCATCGACGGCGACAAGGCAATTTACCGCAACGAGTGGATAGCCGGCGGCAACCTCATGAAGTGGGACATGATGCACTACGACGTGCAGCTCATCGGCGGCATGGTGCTCCACGGTGTGATGAACAACGGCAAGGTAACCAACAACATCGCCGAGATGGCCACAGGCGAGGGCAAGACCCTTGTGGCTACTCTCCCGGTCTTCCTCAATGCCCTGACCGGCGAGGGTGTGCATGTGGTGACTGTCAACGACTATCTGGCAAAGCGCGACTCCGAATGGATGGGCCCGCTTTATCAGTTCCACGGCCTCTCTGTAGCCTGCATCGACAAGACAGACCCCAACTCGGAGGAGCGCCGCGAGGCATACGCGAGCGACATTACCTTCGGAACCAACAATGAGTTCGGTTTCGATTACCTCCGCGACAACATGGCCACGCAGACCCAGGATCTCGTGCAGCGCGAACAGCACTATTATGCCATTGTCGACGAGGTTGACTCGGTGCTTATCGACGACGCACGTACGCCGCTCATCATATCCGGTCCGGTTCCAAAGGGAGACGACCAGATGTTCAACGAGTTCAAACCCAATGTCGAGAAGGTTGTCAACGCCCAGCGCAAGCTCGCCCAGCAGCTCCTGCTTGAGGCCAAGGAGAAGATCTCGAAAGGAGATACAGAGGAGGGCGGTCTCGCGCTCTTCCGCGTCTACAAGGCTCTCCCGAAGCATGGCCCGCTGATCCGCTACCTCTCGGAAGACGGCATTAAGCAGCTCATGCTCAAGGTCGAGGCAAAATACATGGCCGACAACAACCGTGAGATGCCGAAGGCCGTCGAGCCGCTCTTCTTCGTCATCGATGAGAAGAACCATTCGATCGAACTGACCGACAAGGGCATCGAGGTGCTGACCGGCACCACGTCCGACCCGGAGTTCTTCATTCTTCCCGACATCGCCGGCCAGCTCAGCGCAGTCGAGAACGAGGATCTTACTGTAGAGGAGAAGCGTGAGAAAAAAGACACCCTGCTCCAGAACTATTCGATCAAGGCCGAGCGCGTGCACACTGTCAACCAGCTCCTCAAGGCATACACCCTCTTCGACAAGGATGTGGAGTATGTGATCGACGACAACAAGATCAAGATCGTCGACGAGCAGACAGGCCGTATCATGGAGGGCCGCCGCTATTCCGACGGTCTTCACCAGGCCATCGAGGCTAAAGAGGGTGTAAAGGTCGAGGCCGCCACGCAGACCTACGCCACCATCACGCTCCAGAACTATTTCCGAATGTACCGCAAGCTCGCCGGTATGACCGGTACGGCCATGACCGAGGCAGGCGAGTTCTACGATATCTACAAACTCGATGTGATCGAGATTCCGACCAACCGTCCCGTCATCCGCGACGACATGAACGACCGCGTCTACCGCACCAAAAAGGAGAAATACGCGGCAGTGATCCAGGAGGTCGAGGATATGGTCAAGGCCGGACGTCCGGTTCTTGTCGGCACCACATCGGTCGAGATCTCCGAGCTCCTGTCGAAGATGCTGAAGCTGCGCAAGATCGAGCATCAGGTGCTCAATGCAAAGCTGCATCAGAAAGAGGCCGACATCGTGGCCCAGGCCGGACAGAAAGGCACCGTGACCATCGCCACAAATATGGCCGGACGAGGCACCGACATCAAGCTCTCGCCCGAGGTGAAGGCTGCCGGAGGTCTTGCCATCATCGGCACCGAGCGTCATGAGTCGCGCCGTGTCGACCGCCAGTTGCGCGGTCGTGCCGGACGTCAGGGTGACCCGGGAAGCTCGGTCTTCTTCGTCTCGTTCGAAGACACCGTGATGCGCCTGTTTGCCAACGACCGCGTTGTCAAGATGCTCGACCGCCTCGGATTCCAGGAAGGGGAGATGCTTGAGAACAGCATGGTCACCAAGAGTATCGAGAACGCACAGAAACGCGTCGAGGAGAACAACTTCGGAATCCGCAAGCGTCTCGTGGAATATGACGACGTGATGAATGCCCAGCGCAACGGCGTCTATTCGCGGCGTCAAAACGCACTCAAGGGTGAGCGTATCGGCATGGATATCGCCAATATGGTCTATGAACTCAGTTCCGAGATCGCAAACGGTTCTTATGTCGATTTCAACGATTTCTCGGAAGAGGTGAACCGTGCTCTCGCGCTTGAGGTGCCCTTCACCGAAGAGGAATACGGCAAACTCGATACCGCCGAGATAACAGACCGTCTCGCCGACGCCGCGATGGAAACTCTCGCACGTAAGAAAGAGAAGATCGCCCAGGGCGCCGCTCCATATATCAAGGACTTCGTCGAGGAGCGCGGAGCGCGCGGTCCGGTCGGAGTGCCGATGACAGACGGACGACGCATGTTCAACATCCGCGCCGACATCGAGGAATGCTACAACAACGAGTGCCGTCCTCTTGCCAAGGCATGGGAGAAGGCCGTTCTCCTCTCGTCGATCGACTCCTGCTGGCAGGAACAGCTCCGCGAGATGGACGAACTGCGTAAATCTGTGCAGAACGCCACATATGAGCAGAAAGACCCGCTTGTGATCTACAAGATAGAGGCTTTCGAACTCTGGAAGAAGATGCTCTGGGAGATGAACTCCAAGTCAGTGGCCACGCTGATGCGCGGACGTCTGGCTGTGCCCGACTATCATGAGGCGAAGGCCGCCGAGGAAGCCCGCATGAAGGCTCAGGCGGAGCAGGCCGAGGCTCAGCGCCGCGCCGCGACATATGTCCAGCCCGGCAACGCCACGATCAGCCAGGGTCCGGTGCGTCCGATGCCGAATCCCTACGCCAACTACAGTACCACCCACGAGACATACGAGGGTGAGACTGCCCAGCGGGAGGCCGCCCGCAATGTGAACCGTCCTGCGCCGGCTCGCACACAGCCGGTAAAGGCTGATCCGAAAGTGGGCCGCAACGATCCGTGTCCCTGCGGATCAGGCAAGAAATACAAGAACTGCTGCGGAAAGGGGCAGTGACGCCGTCAGTTCCGGTCGAGATCGGCCGGAAGAAGGCGTGAGCCGTAGGAGCACAGGAGTGTGACGGCTCCCATGACAAGAAATACGATGGCGGTGGAGTGGAGCATGTTGCCCAGTCCGACAAGAGGCGATACAATCGCGCCGAACACATAACCGCCCACACCCAGAATAGCGGAGGCCGCGCCGGCATTGGTGCGGCCTTCGTTCATTGCAAGCGTATTGCCCACGGTGAATATCATCCCCATAGAGAATATCATCGGAAGGAGAGAGGCTTCGTATGCCCAGAAGTCATGGACAAAGAAAAGAGCCAGAGATTCCACCGCCGTGGCGAGCATCATGACCCACCCTCCGGTCCATGCTGCGCGTTTGAGCACCTTGAACCTGAGCGCGAAAGTAGCTCCCGCCGCTGCGAAAAGTGAGTTGAAACCCATGAAGAGACCGAATTTGAGTTCCGAGAACCCATAGACTTCCTGCATTATGAAGGGTGCTGATGACGTGTAGGCGAACAGCAGACCGAGAGCCGCTCCTTTCAGCATGACATGGGTCATGAAGGCCTTGTTGCGCAGCAGCGGGCCGTATTCGCGAAACATGTCGCGCAGCGGACCGCCCTCGCGGCGGTTTGCCGGAAGCGACTCGTGGAAGAAGATTCCCGACACGATCAGCAGAGCGGCGAAGCCGGCGAGCACCCAGAATATTCCCTGCCAGTGTATGTCTTTGGCAAGAAGGCCGCCGAGCACCGGCGCGCTTGCCGGCGCGAATCCGTTGATTGCCCCGATCAGTGCCATCATTTTGGCGAGAGGTCGCCCTCCGTAAATATCGGCCGGAACAGTGCGTGCCAGAAAATATCCGCCAGAAGCTCCTATGCCTTGCACGAGACGGCATCCCAGAAAGACATGTATTGTCGGCGAGAATACCGACGCGATGGCACCGATGATGAATACGCCCATCGATATCATGAGAACCGGTTTACGTCCGTAGCGGTCGCTCAGAGGCCCGAGAAGCAGCTGTCCGACAGCCAGACCGATCATGCCGGTGGTCAGTCCGAGCTGGACAGTAGGCACCGAGCAGTGGAAATAGCGCCGCATTTCAGGAAGCGTCGGCAGATACATGTCGTTGACGAACGATCCGAATGCGCTCAGAAGCACAAGATATGCGACAAGAAAGATATAATACTTCCTGCCGTCGGGATACTGCTGATTCCCGGCGGAAAGCCTATCTGAAGGCGGGTTTCCGGAAGTGGCGGTGCCCGCAGAGGCAGACGCCGCCGTAGAGGCCTGTGATGCAGCAGAAGCGGCTGAATGATGGGCCGGGGAAGCGGATTTGTCGGTGGTCATGGCTTATATTGGTTACTTACAGAATTAAAACGTATGCCCGCCTCTTAAGTTCCCCGCCACAACAGAAGCGACTTCGCCAAGACTTATAAATCTTATAAATCTTATAAATCTTATAAATCTTATAAATCTTATAAATCTTATAGAA
>CAMWRV010000065.1 GCA_947176745.1 uncultured Muribaculaceae bacterium | reverse complement strand
TCGTTATTTTCCTTAAAAAATTTCACAAATCAAATTAGTTTAAACAACTTCATAAATAATTTATCAGCATTCCAAAATATAATTAAATATAATTAAAAAAAATTACAGCATCCTCAAAATATACAACCAGTATCCATATCTATATACTACAATATGGAATACATTATTCTCTGAAATATATTAGTATCCGTGATGCGACTGAGGCGTGCGAAAAACAGCGCGGCCGGCTTCTCAAGATGAAGCCGGCCGCACGTGGACTGTTTATGTATGCAAAAAACGTGCCGGAGAGTGTTCCCGGCACGCATTGTTTTATTCCTTGTATTTCTTAAGGATCAGGGCCGCGTTGTGACCGCCGAAGCCGAATGTGTTCGACAGCACGGTGTTCACCTCTTTCTCGACTGCCTTGTTGAACGTGAAGTCAAGACGGCTGTCTACCTCGGGATCGTCGTCGCCCTCCTCATGGTTGATGGTCGGAGGAATCACTCCGTCGGTGATTGTCTTGACGCTGAGCACAGCCTCAAGAGCGCCGGCGGCACCGAGAAGGTGACCGGTCATAGACTTGGTGCTGCTCAGGTTCATCTTGTAGGCGTGGTCGCCGAAGACCTCGACGATGGCCTTGGCCTCGCTGCGGTCGCCGACAGGCGTCGAAGTTCCGTGGAGGTTGATGTAGTCGATCTCCTCGGGTTTCATGCCTGCGTCGCGGAGCGCGTTCTCCATCACGAGTCGCGCGCCCAGTCCTTCGGGATGGGTGGCCGTGATGTGGTATGCGTCGGCGCTCATGCCGCCGCCTGCCACTTCGGCATAGATCTTCGCGCCGCGTGCCTTGGCGTGCTCGAGTTCCTCAAGAACGAGCGCAGCCGCTCCCTCGCCGATCACGAAACCGTCGCGCGAGCCGCTGAACGGACGCGACGCGCCTTTCGGATCGTCGTTGCGGGTCGAAAGCGCCTTCATCGAGTTGAAGCCGCCTACACCTGCGGGGAAGACCGCAGCCTCGGCACCGCCTGCCACGATCGCGTCGGCATAGCCGAGACGGATCAGGTTGAAGGCGTCGATAAGCGAGTTGTTCGACGACGCGCATGCCGATACTGTAGCGAAGTTCGGGCCGCGGAACTCATGGGCGATCGAGATGTGGCCGGCAGCTATGTCGGCGATCATCTTCGGGATGAAGAACGGGTTGTATTTCGGACCCTGCTCCTCGCCGTGGACCGCATAGTAGCCTGCCTCCTCCTCGAATGTGTGAAGGCCGCCGATTCCGGCTGCGAACACCACGCCGACACGGTTCTTGTCGACTCCCTCGCCGTCGAGACCGGAGTCGGCTATCGCCTCGTCGGCTGCCGTCAGGGCGTACATGGCGTAGAGGTCGAGCTGACGCATCTGGCGACGGTCGAAATGCGCGGCGGGATCATATCCCTTTACCTCGCATGCGAACTGCGTCTTGAACTTCGAGGCGTCGAAGTGTGTGATGGGGGCGGCTCCGCTTTCTCCCCGCTTCGCTGCCTCCCACGTCGTGGCGACATCGTTGCCGAGGGGACTCAGGGCGCCGAGACCCGTCACTACTACTCTCTTTAATTCCATCGAACTGGGAATTATTTATTTCTTGTGCGACTCGATATAGCTGATCGCGTCACCTACAGTCTTGATGTTCTCTGCGTCTGCATCGGGAATTGTCAGATCGAAAGCCTTCTCGAATTCCATGATGAGCTCAACTGTGTCGAGTGAGTCTGCGCCGAGGTCCTTGTTGAATTCAGCCTGGGGAGTTACCTCATTCTCGTCTACTGTGAGTTTGTCTACGATGATCTCTTTTACTTTCTGTTCAATGTCAGACATGTCGTATAAATTTTAGATTGTTAATATTTCCTAATCATGACATATCAGGTCATCCAAAGCTTTTCAGCCACGCAAAGACCTGATATCAGCCGAATTGTGCAACATCCATCACCCGACAGGACATGGATATTCCCCGATTCAGAATGCAAAGTAAATCAAATTTTTTCTAATAAAGAAATTTTTCAGCAATTTTTGCACACAAAAATAATTTATGTGCAATCATTTATGCCGGTGGGATCAGCCGATCTCCCACGTCTCGTGGGTCTTCATGATCATGTCGCGAAGTCCGGAGTAGCCTTTTTTCGACTTGACCTCCTCGGTCTGGCGTGCCACCTCACGGTCGTAGACGGGTGCGTCGTAGTCGCGGATCACTCCGAGGGCGAGCGGAAGCTCATGGCCGTCCATCATGGCAAGCTGCTGCTGCAGGAAGTTGTCGCGGGCATGGGCGTCGTGCACAAGCACGTCGTCGAGCGTATAGCCATCCTCCCCGACCGTCACGGCCTTGAGTCCGAAGCCTTCCTGCACGAGTCCGCGACTGTTGTCCTTGCCGAAAAGCATCTTCTCTCCGTGGCGAAGAAGTATGGTATGCTCGGCGCGATTCTCCTTGTCGGCGAAGTAGCTGTGGATGCCGTCGTTGAAGATCACACAGTTCTGAAGTATCTCCACCACCGATGTGCCGGCGTGACGGGCGGCCGCCTCCATCACCTCGCGGGTAGTGTCGAGCGCCATGTCGAAACTACGGGCGAAGAAGTTGCCGCGCGCGCCGAAGCAAAGCTCAGCCGGGATGAAAGGATCCTCGACCGTGCCGTAGGGGCTCGATTTCGACACCGTGCCGCGGTCGGAGGTCGGCGAATACTGGCCTTTGGTCAGACCGTAGATCTTATTGTTGAGTATCAATATGTTGATATCGACATTGCGACGCACGGCATGGATGAAGTGGTTGCCGCCGATGGCAAGTCCGTCGCCGTCGCCCGAGATCTGCCATACGGTCAGCGCTGGGTTGGCGGTCTTGACGCCGGTGGCTATGGCGGCTGCACGGCCGTGGATGGTGTGCATGCCATAGGTGTTCATGTAGTATGGCAGCCGGGAGCTACAGCCGATGCCCGATATGACAGCCGTGTCATGGGGCGCGACGCCGATGGCGGCCATTGCCTTGTGGAGCACGTTGAGTATCGCGTGGTCGCCGCAGCCGGGACACCAGCGCGCGTTCTGGCTGTTCTTATAATCGCTTGCCGTGTAGGCTTTTGTTCCGTTGTTTTCCATCTCTTACTCCTCTATTAGTCTGTTTACTCCCTCGACAACCTCCTTGACGAGGAACGGCTGTCCTTCCACTTTGTTGATGCGAAGTATCTCCTTGCCCGGGAGATGCGACTGCAGATAGTCGGCAAACATGCCTGTGTTGAGTTCGGCCACGATGATGCGGCGGTAACGGCTCAGCACCTCCACGGTGTTGCGAGGAAGCGGATTGATGTATCTGAACTGCCAGAAGGCCACCTTGCAGCCCGAAGCGTTGAGTTCGGTGGCAGCGGTGAGCAGATGGCCGTATGTGCCGCCCCATCCCAGAAGTATGGTGTCTGCGCCGTCGTCGAACATCGGTGTCATCTCGGGGATGCCGTCGGCTATGCGGGCCACTTTCTCGCGGCGGGCGGCCACCATGCGCTCATGGTTGGCGCCGTCGGTCGATATCACCGATGTGTGGTAGTCTTTCTCAAGTCCGCCTACGCGGTGCATCGCCCTTTCGGTGCCGGGGATCGCCCAGTAGCGCGCCATGCTCGCCTCGTCGCGGTCGAAAGGTTTCCATCCGGCCTCAAGCACATTCTGCGGCAGGATATGGGGATGGATCTCCGGATAGTCTCCCGGCTCGGGAATGCGCCATGCGCTCGATCCGTTGGCTATGTAGGCGTCGGTCAGGAGTATGACGGGGGTCATGTGCTCCATCGCGATGCGCGCGGCCTCGAAGGCCATGTGGAAACAGTCGGTCGGACTTACGGCCGACAGCACGCAGAGCGGTGATTCGCCGTTGCGCCCGTAGAGCGCCTGCATCAGGTCGGTCTGCTCGGTCTTGGTCGGAAGTCCGGTCGAAGGACCTCCGCGCTGCACGTCGATCACCACCAGCGGTAGCTCGGCCATGACGGCCAGTCCGATTCCCTCTGACTTCAGGGCGAGTCCGGGTCCTGATGTCGATGTCACCGCAAGGTGGCCGGCATAGCTCGCGCCGATTGCGGAGCAGACGCCGGCGATCTCGTCTTCCATCTGCACGGCCTTGACTCCGAGATCTTTGCGCTTGGCGAGCTCATGGAGTATATCGGTGGCCGGTGTGATGGGATATGACCCGAGGAAGAGGGGACGTCCGCTCTTCTCTGATGCGAGTATGAGTCCCCACGCCGTGGCCGTGTTGCCGGTCACGTCAGTATATGTGCCGGGGCGCGAGGCAGCTGTCTCTATGCGCCATACGGGCACAGAACTGTGGGTGTTGTGACCGTAGTCCCAGCCGGCGCGGAGCACCTTTGCGTTGGCTTCGTAGACGGCCGGCTTGCGGGCGAATTTGTTCTGCAGCTTGCGGAGCACGCTTTCCACCGGTCGTTCGAAAAGCCAGCACACCACTCCGAGGGCAAGCATGTTCTTGCTCTTCATTATGGCTTTCTGGTCGAGTCCGCTGTCGTCAAGCGTGTTTTTCAGCAGCGTGGTCATGGGCACTGAGAGAACACGAGCGGGATCCATGCCGAGTTCCGACACAGGATCGTCGGTGGCGTATTCCGCTTTTCTGAGATTGGCCGGAGTGAATGAATCGACATCGCATATCACCACTCCATCTTTCTTCAGATAGCGGAGGTTGGTCTTGAGGGCGGCCGGATTCATGGCCACGAGCACATCGGCCTCGTCGCCGGGGGTGTGTACGCCCTTTCCGACGCTGACCTGATAGCCCGACACGCCGCTGAGCGAGCCCTGCGGGGCGCGTATCTCCGCAGGATAGTCGGGAAATGTCGATATCTCGTCGCCGATCTCGGCCGAGATGTTCGAGAATATGTTGCCTGCGAGCTGCATGCCGTCGCCGGAGTCGCCCGCAAATCTGACCACGACCTTGTCGATGGTCTTCACATTCGTTTCCTGTAACATATATGGGTGTTATTATGGTATTGACTCCGGATGCGCCGGCTGTGTGCGCCGGCGCATCCGGACAAGTTTTCTGTTCTATCTAATCTCGATCAGAATATTATCTTCTGACTGCGGCCTCCTCCAGTCACGATGTAGACTCCGTGACGCAGTCCGCGACCGTCGACACGGCGTCCGCCCAGATCGTAGATCACCGTTCCTTCGGGGGCGGTGATACCGTCGGAATCAATGCCGACAGCCCAGGGAGTCTCCTGCTGCACGGCGTCTATTCCTGACCCGCCGTTGAAGCCCGTAAAGCGATACAGATAGACCGGGGTCTGGCTCGTCTCGTAGTTCAGGAAGCGGGGCTGCGTCTTGTTGAACTGCAGGGAGCCGTATTGGTCGAAGGTGAATATGAACTCTCCGTTCTGGTTTACAGAGGCTGTGGCGGGAGTGTAGGTCGCGGCGTCGAGCTTCATCTTGTTCTTTGCCGTGGCGTTCCACGATCCTTTGTAATTGTCGGAGACGTCGCTCACCGAAAGACGGTATTTGCCGCCGCCAGCCGATTCAACACGCACCACGGCCGCATCGACCGGAAGCTGTGTCACCTGACCGTTGTCATTGAACTCCACGAATCCGGCACTCTCCATAAACGCCGACGACGATGTGCCGCCGCTCACGCTCATGACGTGCAGGGTGTTGGATGTCAGAAGAAGAAACAGCCCCTCTTCCAGATCCGCACCGGTGGCGGATGTCACCTGTTCCCACACACCGTCGGAATAATCTGTTGTCTCCGGATTGCGTGCCACTGCCGTGAGACGCGCCACAGGACTGCGGAGTTCCATGCCGGCAACTTCTCTGACCACATAGGCGCTGTATACATGCGTCTCCAGATGCGACTCTGCGGGATCTATGTCGAGCATCCCCTGCGAGGGATAATAGTCGCGACCGTCGATGCTGACCATCAGTGTCCCCTCGCCGTCATGCTCAAGCATCTGCGTGAAGCCGTCCCACCAGCGGAGCGCGTATGTGTTGACTCCCGTCATCCATGCGCCGGCGAAAACCGGTGCGGCAGGCCTGTCGGTCGCCTGCACGGGAAGCTCCTCTGTCAGGCTGAATGTTGTCGATGTCATGTCTCCCCATATGTATTCGGCGAGCGACGGGTAGTCGATAAAGGGGTTACGGTTCTTCTGCAGGGCGTAGATCGCCTCGTTGCGCTCCATCTCCTCTGTGTCGACCGGGTCCTGCCGGTGCCAGTCGAGAAGCAGCGCGACAGCCCAGGGACTCAGCTTGCCGTCGTCTCCGTAGACATAGGCGTATTCCTCTTTCCACGGAGCCTCGGGGTAGGCGGTGAAAACATAGAAGTAGGCGCGTGCGAAATCCCCCTTGTATTCGTCGGCGGGCTCGAACACGCTCGCCGCTCCTCCTCCTTGTCCGGCCACCGGCGTGCCGATGAGCATGAGGCCGTTGTCGAGAAGCCGAGCGTCGGCGACTTTGCCGGGTGGATAGTTTCCTTTCTTGTTGTTGGCGTTCTGGTCGCTCGGATTGAGGTGGAACAGGTCGCTGTAGGCGTCGACGTCGCCGCTCTTGCCTCCCCACCAGGAGTTGGCCACGGAGTGCTCGATGTTGAGCGCGTCATGTCCGGGCAGATAGACAAGGTTGTTGCTGTACATGTCGCGCCATGCCTTGCGACCGTTGACGGTGCGCACGTCGGTGGTCTCGAAGGCGGGCCATGTCTTCGTGCTGTATGTCACGCGCACATGTCCTGCCGAAAGTGCCGTCACGGCCGCCGAAAGTTCTTCGCCGCTCTTGCCGTCGAGCGTCGTGTAGTAGCCCTGCGGTATATCCGCACGGGCGGCGAGGCTGCATATCGCCGCTGTCGCCAGTATCGTTCCGTATAGTCTCATATTGTTGTTGTTGTCAGTCTATCAGTATTTTCACGGCTTTGCCGAATGTCGGCTTCACTACGATGTAGACGCCTTTGCCGAGGTTGCGGCCGTCGAATTCGCGACCGTTGATGTCGAATATCCTTGAGCCTTCGGGCGCGACTATGGTGTTGCCCCAGACTTCGACAAGATATGAATCGTCTTCTCCCGACATGTCTCGGATCGCTGTCTCTTTTCTTGTCAGTTCAAGCACCATGTCGTTGATCTCCCACGTGTCGGCGCCCTCATCGGTCGATCCGTATCTGAAGCCGACACGGATGTTTCTGCCGCTGTAGGCCGACAGATCGATGTCGCCGCTGCCGGTGAAGGCCCAGCTCCCTGCCGAAGGCCATACGGGAATTTCGGGCGTTGTGATCTCGCCGGTGTCGGCGTCTTTCACCACAAGTCCGCACAGAGACCGGAGTGTGGTCTGAAACTTTGCGGCGTGACGGAAACTGACAGTGGCTCTCTCCACATCGGCCATCGAAACGACCGGACTCCATGCGTATGCCTCGGCTTCGTAGGCTTTCGACACAAAGGCGCTGCCGTTCAGCCAGTATTCGCCGTTATATTCGCGCCAGTTCCACACATAGGTGCTTCCTGCCGGAAGCGTGACGTTCTCGATTGTCCAGTCGGAATCCATCGACACGGCGTCTGACGCAAGCCAGAGATACCGGTCGGTATCCGTCGGGTCTTCGCCCGGATTCTCTCCGGGATCTTCGCCCGGACCCGGAGTGCCGGATATGCTGAAGGGCACGGTCGATTTCGAACCCCATATATGCTCGGCGAGGTCGGGAAGGTCGATAAACGGATTGCGGTTGCGCTGTTCCTTCTGGATGCCGTCGTTGCGCATACGCTCTTTGTCGCTCACCGGGTCGTTCTGACTCCAGCGCAGCAGAAGCGTCTGCGCCCAGGGCTTGAGCATCAGGTCGCTGGTGGTGTCATACATCCAGTCGGTGGTCGACTTCCAGGCTATGTCGTCGTAGACAGTAAACATATACATGAACACCCGCGCGAAGTCTCCCTTGTACTCGTCGTGGGGTTCGTAGCATGACGCGGCGCCTCCCCCCTGACCCGATTTGGGCGAGCCTACGTTGGTCCAGCCGTTGGTCCAGCTCACGCTCGACAGCTCGGCGAGCGGATAGTTGCTCTTGCGGTTGTTGGCTGTGGCGTCCGACGGGTTGAGATGCACGATATCCTTATAGGCGTCGTTCTTTGTCTTTCCCCACCAGGAGTTGGCCACGGAGTGCTCGATGTTCATTGTGTTGGAGTCCGGACGGCCGGCCGATACGGGGAGCAGCGTGTTGCCGTACATGTCCCACCAGTAATCGGTCCCGTCTACTGTCCGCACGTCGGTCGACCGGAACGCCACCCATGTGTCGGCGCCGTATTCGATGACGTCGTGTGTGCGCACGCGGGCTTTGACGGCTTTCATCAGTTCCGCCCCGCATTTCCCCTCAAGCGAGTCATAGTATCCGGCCGGATAGGTCGCGCTGCATATGCCCGCGCCCATCCCTCCCTGCAGAAGCAGAGACAGTATTATGGCCTGAATTTCTTTATTCCGAGTTTTCACAGTTTATTCAGTCGTTGTTGTCGTTTTTTCGTGCGGCCTGACTGTGCAGACCGCCGACACATGGCGTTACTGATTACGTCACATGCCTGTAATCAGCAAAATTAGCAATTATTTCCAATCCGACAAAGAATTTTCAGGTCTATTTCCGCCTTGCTTTCCGGAAGAGTTCCGTAGAGACGGCGACAGGGCGGCATCCGTTGTCGCGGATGCCGCCCTGTGGCTTTTTTTGACCCTGTCCGTATCATTACGGACAGCTTTGGCTTATCTCACTGTCAGTTTCGACGGTCTTCCCCCGCCGATTGTCACGATGTAGACTCCTCTGGCAACGGGATAGAAGGCTCCGTCCGACGGATCGCGATCCTCCAGAAGAATCATGCCGTTTATGTCGTAGACCCGCAGTGTGCCTCCCTCGCCTCCGGCTCGGCTCACGGTCAGTCCGCCTTCGGCGGCATAGACTCTGTAGGGCGCCTCCTCAAGCACGTCGTTGACGGCGGCTGCCGCTACGTAGACGCTGTTTGACACGGGCGACTCAAGCCCGAGACGGTTGTACGTGACGGTATAGCTTTCGGCCACCGACGGGTCGCGGCCTGTCATGCGGTAGCTGGTCTCTCCGGTCTCGTAGGTCTCGGCCTCTTCGGCGCCGTCCTGATAGCGAACGCGGGTCACGATGTAATAGTCGGCGATTCCTGACGCTGCTTCCCACCTGGCGGTGTATGCGTCGTCGGTAACGTCGGTGGGATCGAGCGCATGGAGTGCGGTCAGAACCGGCACGTCGAGTGCCTCGCCGCGAAGCGTGACTGCTATGCTCCCCTCGATTCCGCCGTCATAGAGCGTAAGGGTTGCCTCGTGACTCCCTGTCTTGAGCGGCAGATAGGTGATGTTGAGCAGATAGCCGCCGTTCTGGTTCATGGTGGTGGCCGGTATGCTCTTTACCTGCGGAGTGAAGTAGTCTTTGTCGGTGCCCACTACACGGAGAGAGAGCGGACTCGTCATGTTGTGGCCCGTGATCTGAAGTGCCCGGCTGATGGCGAAGCCCTCGGCTGTCTGGCCGAAATCGAGTGATTCGCCGTTGACAGGCATCACGATCTCGGGATCGCCGGTGATGGGCGGCGTCGTGCCGGTGTTCTCCTGGTCGGCTATGATGAAGGTCTCGCCCATGCTGACGCCCCAGATGTATTCGGCGAGGTTGGGAAAATCGACAAACGGGTTGCGGTTTCCCTGATACTGCTCCACGTAGTCGTTGCGGTCGATCTCTTTCTGGCTGACCGGATCCTGCCGCGACCACTGCAGAAGCATGTTGACTGCCCATGGCACAAGCGAGGGGTAGGTGTTGCTTACAAACATGTAGTCGTAGACCCATGTCAGATCGTCATAGACCGTGGCCATATAGAAGATGGCGCGCGCGAAGTCTCCCTTGTATTCGTCGGCAGGCTCGAAGACATGGCTGCTCCCGCCGCCGTATCCTGCCTTGGGCGCCCCGACTTTGGTGACTCCGTTGTCGAAGGTTGTGGTGCGAGTCTCGCCGAACGGGTAGTTGAGCTTGGCCTGGTTGGCGGCGCCGTCGCTCGGATAGAGGTTCCACATGTCGCTGTAGGCCGGCGTGTATTCCACGCTGCCGTTCTTCTTCCACCACGATTTGGGCACGGCGTGCTCGCGCTGCATGCTGTTGGCGGAGAACGACTGGGTGCCTGTCTGGCCGGGCCGGATCAGATAGACCGCGTCGGAATACATGTCCCACCAGCGTTTCATGCCGTCAGTCAGCTCGGGATAGACGTCGGAGTACTGCCAGTAGTTGGGCAGACTCGAGTAGTTGAGCATCGTGTGCGACTGCACGCACTGCTTTGCGGCTGTCTTGAGTTCCTCTTTCCTCTTGCCGTCCATCCGGTTGTAATAGCCGTCCGGATAGGAAGCCGCCGCCGTCATTGCGACGGCGGCGGCCATTATGACCGTTATGATTTTTTTCATCATAATTCAGTGACTTCCGTTATATTGCGTATGCCGCGGACTCCGAGATAGGTCGTTATCTGACACTTGATCTTGACCTGACGGCCGAAGATCGACGGGTTCTGACGAAGTCCGAGTGTCGGACGCGTTGCCGCCGTGAGCTGGCA
>CAMWRV010000064.1 GCA_947176745.1 uncultured Muribaculaceae bacterium | reverse complement strand
TTCCTCGAAAAGACGCCGCCCCTGCTTTAACATTTTTTGTGGGATGGGGTCTTAACAATCGGTTAACGCACGGAATTCTTTAAAATTATACCCTCCCCTTTTCCATAACGTAGACACTCCGGGTCAAAGACATCCACGCTGCGATCCCGCACGACATCCGCATTACGCTCCCGAAATGCATTTGGCGGTGTGGAAGTTTTTTTGTAACTTTGCGGCATAATCGCGTTCCGCTGCACGCGGATGCGGTCAAGGTGGATAAATTTGGCTGCTTGCAACCACTCTAAAAAATGCTAAAACTGCTACATCGGTGTCAGCATCATGACGCCGAAGACAGCTCGGGCATTTTTCAGAACGGCAATCGCAGGAAGCGGTTGTCACTTTTTTTATCCCCTCACCATCCTTACAGCCGAAACGCGGAAACCCCGCCGGCGGTCTCTGCAGCGGGCCGGACTCCGACAAGAACCGGACGCCGGTTGTCAACGATCGGACGCGAAGCATGTTATAATAAATAAAAAGATCAAAAAGAATATAAACGATGATAGATAAGAATTACCTGTTCACATCCGAATCTGTATCGGAGGGACACCCCGACAAAGTCGCCGACCAGATCAGCGACAATCTGCTTGACCAGTTTCTGGCCCGCGACCCGGGCAGCCATGTGGCCATCGAAACTCTTGTAACCACAGGCCAGGTCGTAATCGCAGGCGAAGTATCCTCGGAAGCATATGTAGACTTCCAGTCAACCACCCGCGACGTCATAAACAACATAGGCTACAACCGCGGCGCATACCGTTTCGACGGCGACGCATGCGGCATCCTTTCTGCCATCCATGAGCAGAGCCGCGACATCAACCGTGGCGTCAGCCGCGCCGCCGAGGCCGACAAGACCGAGGAGGAGCTGCAGGGAGCCGGCGACCAAGGCATGATGTTCGGTTACGCCGTCAACGAGACAGAGGAATACATACCTCTGACTCTCAGTCTCTCTCACCTCATACTCCGCGAGCTCGCCGACATCCGCCGCGAAGGGAAGGAGATGACCTACTACCGCAAGGGAAAGCTGGTCACATACCTCCGTCCGGACTCGAAGAGCCAGGTGACAGTGGAATACGGCCCCGACAAACGCCCCGTGCGCATCCACACCATCGTGGTCTCGACACAGCACGACGACTTCATTCCCGCGCTCGACGACACAGAGGAGGCTCAGCGTCAGGCAGACCGCGAGATGCTCACTGTCATCCGCGAGGATGTGCTCAACGTGCTTCTTCCCCGCGTCATGTCGAAACTTCCCGAAAGCATCCGCGCACTTTTTGACGACAGCATCATCGTGCATGTCAATCCGACAGGTAAGTTCGTGATCGGCGGCCCCCACGGCGACACCGGCCTCACAGGACGCAAGATAATCGTCGACACATATGGAGGCCGCGGCGCCCACGGCGGCGGAGCGTTCTCGGGTAAAGACCCCTCGAAGGTGGACCGTTCGGCCGCCTACGCATGCCGCCACATCGCCAAGAACATGGTGGCCGCAGGAGTAGCCGACGAGATGCTCGTGCAGGTGGCATACGCCATCGGAGAAGTCGATCCGGTCAGCATCTTTGTCAACACCTACGGCACATGCCGCATCGGACGCTCAGACGCAGAGATCGCCGAAGCGATCGGCAGCATGTTCGACCTGCGTCCCCGCGCCATCGAGAAGAACCTCCGACTCCGCGAGCCTATCTATCTTGAGACAGCCGCCTACGGCCACGTCGGACGCCAGCCGCGCTGGGTGGAAAAGAAATTCCAGAACCGCTACGAGGCTCAGCCCATCGTGCGCCGCGTCGAGCTCTTTACATGGGAGAAACTCGACCGAGTCGACGAGATCCGCGCACACTTCGGAATCAAGGACTGAGCACCCCCAGGACACACACCGACCCCGCCGACGCATCGCCAATCATGCGCCGACGGGGTCGCGTCATAGTTGAATATCCTTAAATCATTGGAAAAACGTGAATAATTTTGGCTTTTTTTGCCAAAATTGTTATCTTTGCACGTTTAATGGGCAGAACTACCGTCAGTCGATGCCCCCGGACTAACTCAAGACAATTAAAAATAGACCTATATAAGGAATGGCAACATTAGAGAAAATCAGAAGTAAGTCAGTGTTTCTGATCGTAGTGATCGGCGTGGCGCTGCTCGCCTTCATTGTCGGCGACGCCCTGACCAACAGCCGCAACATCCTGGGCGACCATACCACTGTGGCTAAAGTAGGAAGTACAAAAATCGATTTTACCGACTACCAGCGCAAGCGCGAGGAACTCAACAACCAGCTTGAGGAGGCCCGCCGCAACAACCCCGCGCAGTTCGCTAATTTCGACACTCAGGTTCTGCCGGAGATGGCTCTTGAGCAGCTCATGCAGGAAGCCATCATACTCGACGCGGCCGACAAGGCCGGCGTCCGCAGTTCGGGCAACCTGCTCCGCTACTACATGCTTGAGAACCCCCGCAACCCCGAGGTCATGAACCTTGTGCGCCAGCTCAACGCATCCGGCCTCAGCGTGCAGACTCCCCAGCAGGCTTATGAGGTGATTTTCAATCCTAAGCGCAACGGTCTGACCGAAGCGCAGGTCGAGCCGTTCCAGCGTGCATGGCTTGCCGCCGAGAAAGCCACCGAGAAAATGATCCGCCAGTCGGTCTACCAGCGTCTTCTCGTCGGAGCGGTGCGTCCCAACGACCTCGACAAGAAAGCGCTTTATAACGATTACATCGCCACCTCGAATGTCGACATGGCGTTCCTGCCTTTCGGCAATCTCGACGAAAAGACATATCCGGTGAGCGATCAGGAGATCAAAGACCGCTACAACAAGGAGAAAGAGCTCTACAGCGTCACCGAGCCGACACGCGAGATCAGCTTCATCGCCGTGACTGTCACTCCCTCTGACACCGACCAGAAGGCAAGCCGCGAACTTGCAGCCAAGACCGTGGCATCGCTTGCCGGCGGCCGCGAGCTTCCGAAGGAGATCAAGAAAGAGGGTGTCAACATCACCCGCCACGCGCTCCGCGCATCCGACATCCCCGCCGGTCCGGCCAAGGAATTCATCCTCAACAGCGCGGTCGACAGCGTCCGCCTCGTGTCTGACAACATCAACGGCTTCACCGTTGTGCGCATCGCCGGCCGCACAGCCGACGTTGACTCCATCCAGCTCAACATCGTCTCCGCAGCCAACGACAAATACGGCAACAAGGTCATGACAGCCCTCAACTCAGGTCTGCCCGCTGACTCCGTGATGAGCCGCTTCTCGGCCGACAGCGTGGCCGCCCAGCTCAAACAGTGGATTCCCCTCTACACTGCCGACGGCGCCACCAACGCGCTTCCCAAGAGCACTCTCGACAGCCTCAAGAACGCCGGAGGCCGCTTCATAGCCATTCAGGAAGGCCCGCAGGGAATGGTGATGGCCCAGATCGTGAAGCAGAACGCTCCCGTGACCATCTACGAATATGACGAGGCAAGCTACACGCTCACACCGAGCCAGAAGACCAAGAGCGACGCACGCACTGCATTCGAGAAATTCCTCGGCGCCAACAATACTGCCGACAAGTTCACTGCCAACGCTCAGAAAGCCGGCTACAACGTGCAGAAATTCACTGTAACAAGCTCGACTCCGGCCGTTCCCCGTTTCCAGGGCATGGATCAGTACTATCCCGACTCCCGCCAGGTGATCCGTTGGGTCATGATCGACGGCGAGAAGGGTCAGGTAAGCCACATATACAATGCAAGCGATGCTACACACCCCGCCATGTATGCTGTGGCTGTCGACGACGCATACGATGACTATGTGCCTGTGACCAACCAGAACGTGCGCGACCACATCACGGCTCTCGTGCGTGCCGACAAGGCCGGCGACAAGCTTGTGGAGCAGTATTCCAAGAAGACACAGAGCCTACAGAGCGCGGCTCAGGCCATGGGCGTTGAGGTACGCAACATCCCGTCGCTCCGCTTCGGACGCAACGCCGGCGTGCAGGATGCATCGGTGATCGGCCGGATCAGCGGTTCGAAAGCCGACAAGAAGGTAAATATCTCCAAGGGCACCGACGGTATCTACGTATATCAGGTCATGGGCAAGGAGAACCAGAACTTCCCCTACAACGAGCAGATGTACGACCAGCAGTACTATCAGTTTGTGAATCCTGATCTCGAGCAGATGCTTCAGGGCACCAACCGCGTCAAGAACAATATCTACAAATTTGAGGCCGGCAACTAAGGCCGCCCCAACCACATACAGAAAGGAGCGGCCGCCAATGCCGCTCCTTTCTTTTGCACAGCCGCCGCACGCGCGGCACACGCGACGGCGGAGCTTGCGCTCCCCCGCCGCACAACGAATACAGATCTCATGGAAAAAACCAGACTGATAGGCATGAATCTCGCCGAACTTCAGGATGTGGCCTATCGCGGCGGCATGCCCAAGTTCGTCGGCAAGCAGCTCGCCGAATGGATCTACGCCAAAGGCGTAACCGACTTCGACGAGATGGTCAACATATCAAAAAAGAACAAACAGTGGCTCGCCGCCAACTTCGAGATAGGACGCGAGCGTCCGGTCAAGGCCTCGAAGTCTGCTGACGGAACGGTCAAGTATCTTTTCGCCGCCGGCCCCGGACGGGCTGTCGAATCCGTCTACATTCCCGACCATGACCGCGCCACGCTCTGCGTGTCGAGCCAGGTTGGATGCAAGATGAACTGCTACTTCTGCGCCACCGGCAAGATGGGATTCAAGGCCAACCTGCCGGCGTCGGCCATCATCAACCAGATACTCAGCATACCGCCGCGCCCCGAAAAAGGGGAGGCCCCGATGAACCCACTCACCAACGTCGTGTTCATGGGCATGGGTGAACCGCTTGACAACTTCAGTGCCGTAGAGCGCGTCATAGAGATACTCACCGCCCCGTGGGGTCTTGCGTGGAGTCCGAAACGCATCACCGTCTCGACCGTCGGCAAACTCCCGCAGCTCAAAGAGCTGCTTGACCGCACTCAGGTGCATGTGGCCGTCAGCGTCCACACAGCCGACACGTCGCAGCGCGAATCCATGATGCCCGCCCAGAAGGCATTCCCGATCTCGGCGGTGATGAAATGCCTCTCAGGCTATGACTTCAGCCACCAGCGCCGGCTCTCGCTCGAATACATAATGTGGCGCGGTGTCAACGACGACATCGCTCATGCCGACATGCTCATAAAGCTCATCGGATCGACCGACTGCCGCGTCAACCTGATACGCTTCCACGCCATCCCGGGCGTCGACCTTGTGCCGGCTTCGGAAGAAAGGATGCTGATGTTCCGCAACTATCTCAACCAGAAAGGCATCACGGCCACCATACGCGCCTCTCGCGGAGAAGACATAGAGGCGGCATGCGGCATGCTTTCAGCCAGACAATAGTATAACACACAGCTATGGAAAGACTTATAAAGGTCGGAATCACACAGGGCGACTTCAACGGCATCGGACCGGAAGTGACTCTAAAGGCCCTTTCCGACGACACGATACTTGAATTGTTCACACCGGTGGTTTTCGCCGACTGGCGCATAGTGGAATACACACGCAAGACTCTCGGACTCGAACTGCCGGAATGCCGGAAGATACAGACCGCCGGCGAGGCCGCCACAGGCCACATAAACGTCGTGGATCTCAGACTCGGCGACACTACTGTTGAAGCCGGAAAACCGACACAGGCTTCAGGCGCAGGCGCAGTGGCGTCGCTTGAAGCCGCCATGAAGGCCCTCGGCGAAGGGGAGATCGACGTGCTCGTCACCGCCCCAATATCAAAAGAAGCCGTACAGTGCGACGCTTTCCGTTATCCGGGACACACCGAATATCTGGAGGCTCATGCCGGCGAAGGCGCCAAAGCGCAGATGATCCTTTTCGACGACAACATAAGAGTCGCACTTGTCACCACTCACCTTCCGGTCACAGAGGTCCCGGGCGCAATCACTCAAGAGAGGGTCTCGGCTGCCGTCAGGGAATTCTCGGCCACACTCCGCCAGGATTTCGGCATGACACGCCCCAGGATCGCGGTTCTGTCGCTCAACCCGCATTGCGGCGACGGAGGACTGCTCGGTCATGAAGAGACCGACACCATCATCCCCGCTATAGAAACATGCGCGACGGAAGGCCTGCTCGCCTTCGGGCCATTCGCCGCCGACGGATTCTTCGGTTCGGGCGCATACAAAAATTTCGACGGTGTCCTGGCCATGTACCACGACCAGGGTCTGGCACCATTCAAGGCTCTTGCCCGCGACAATGGTGTCAACTTCACGGCCGGACTGCCGTTTGTGCGCACCAGTCCCGACCACGGCACGGCATTCGACATTGCGTGGAAGAACGAGGCAGATCCGGCATCCATGCGCGAAGCCATCTACAAGGCAATCGACATTTTCCGTTGCCGCACGCGCCACAAGGAGGCTTCGGCCGATCCGCTGCGCCACCAGCAGCACGAGCGTCCGCAGAAACCAGAACGCACCCGCAAGCCGGAAGCCCGCGAACAGAAACCAACCGATAACGAATAAGACCCAATCCCACAAAATCACCCATGAATTTTGGAATCATAGCCGCCGGCGAAGGAAGCCGTCTCGTCCAGGAAGGCGTCAGCCGACCCAAACCCCTCGTCGATATCGACGGCCGCCCCATGATCGGGCGTCTTATCGACATCTTCCGCAGCCTCGGCGCCGAATGCGTGTCGGTTATCGTCAACAGCCATATGACCGAAGTGGCCGACTATCTCCGCTCACTTCCGTCATCGCCCGATTGCAGACTGGAGCTGGTGGTTAAATCCACCCCCTCGTCGATGCACAGTTTCTACGAACTCGGCAGCCTGCTGCGAGGCCGCGGTCGCTTTGTGCTGACCACGGTCGACACCATATTCCGCGAAGATGATTTCCGCCGTTATGTCGACGCCTTCGCTTCGGCTCCTGCCGACGTTGACGGCATGATGGCAGTGACACGGCATATCGATGACGAGAAACCTCTATATGTAGAGACCGCACCCGACATGCGCATCACCGCCTTCCGCGATGAACCGTGGCCTGAAGCCACATATATATCGGGCGGCATCTACGGACTCGACAGCCGCGCCATCGACGTGCTCGACGACTGCCTGCGGGGCAGCGTCTCACGCATGCGCAATTTCCAGCGCGCACTCGTCGGGGCCGGACTCGATCTTAAAGCCTTCGACATGGGTGATATCATAGATGTCGACCATGCCGGCGACATCGAAAAGGCGCGTGCTTTCCTGACCGGAGGCGCCGTCTGAACCAAAACAACAACGCTATGGCAGATATCAAGATAGCGGGAGTGATGCGCGCCGGCGCGTATTCCCCCAACCACATAGGCAACGACGCCGCCATATTCAACGCGGCTGCCGACCAGCTGCGCAAACGCGGTTGCGAGGTGACCGTGTACAGCGAAGAGCAGTTCCGCAATTCCGAAATCACCGAGGAGGTGGTGCTCAACATGTGCCGTGAGCAGGAATCGATCAAAAAACTGATCAGCCTCGAGGAGCGCGGACGACTCGTCATCAACAGCGGATACGGCATCGAAAACTGCACCCGCGAACGCATGACCCGCATGCTCCTCGGCAACGGCATACCCTACCCCGAGAGCCTGATTGTCAACACCAACGAGGATGTGCGCGGAGAACTTGAGCAGGCCGGATTCGGCGCCTGCTGGATCAAACGCGGCGACTTCCACGCCATGCACAAGGAAGACGTGAGCTACTGCCGCCACATACAGGAAGCCCAGGAGGTTCTTCATGAATACTTCTACAGAGGCATAGGCCGCGCGGTCATCAACCGCCATCTTGTCGGCGACCTTATAAAATTCTACGGTGTCAGCGGCCAGCCCTTCTTCCACTGGTTCTATCCTTTCGACGAGGGGCACTCCAAATACGGCTATGAGGCCGTCAACGGAAAATCACAGGGATTCGACTTCGATCTCGAAGGACTCAAGGCCATGTGCCAGCGTGCCTCCGAAATAATGGATGTCAAAATATATGGCGGCGACTGCATAGTAGACGCCGACGGCACCGTGCGCATCATCGACTTCAACGACTGGCCCAGCTTCGCCCCCTGCCGTGCCGAGGGAAGCGTGGCTATAGCGAAATGCGTGCTCAAGGCTATCAGGGAATGGAAAAAGAAATGACCCGATGACAGACAACTCTACAGACAACACTTCAGGCCGCGGACTCAAGTCAAGTTTCAAGGCCTCACTCAAATCGATGGATACAGAGGAGCATATCGACCTCTACTTCTACCGCCCCATCGGCTACGCATGGGCCGTGCTCGCCCGCAGACTCGGCATCACCCCCAACGCGATCACCATCGCTTCGATATTTCTCGGAGTCGGTGCCGGCATCTGCTTCTACTATGACAATATATGGATAAACATAGCCGGTGCACTGCTTCTGATCTGGGCGGACTCGTTCGACAGCGCCGACGGCCAGCTTGCCCGCATGACCGGACAATACTCACGCGTGGGGCGAATACTCGACGGCGTCAGCGGCGACCTATGGTTCGCGGCCATCTATGTGGCCATCTGTCTGCGCGAGAACGTGACAAGCGAGTTCTTCATGGCCCACCACTGGGTGATCTGGGTCATGGCCATAGTGACAGGACTATGCCACGCCACTCAGGCCGCAATGGCAGACTATTACCGGCAGTTCCATCTCTACTTCCTCAAAGGTGAGCAGGGAAGCGAGCTCGACAATGCCGACGAACTGTCGCGCAAATACCGCGCCCTCACTTGGCGCCGCGATTTCTGGCAGAAGATCGTGCTCATGTTCTATCTGAACTACACATCGGGCCAGGAGAAGCGCACCCCGGCCATGCAGAGACTCCGCGCCGCTCTGCGCCGCCGCTACGGGAACACAGTGCCGCAGGATTTCCGCGACCGGTTCCGCGCCATGAGTCTCCCGCTGATGAAATACACCAACATCCTGTCGTTCAACGTCCGCACCATAGCCCTGTTCGCGGCTATACTTCTGCTGCGGATGCCCTGGCTATACTTCGCATTCGAGCTGACAGTGCTCAACATTCTGCTCGTCTACATGATGGCCAGACACGAACGCATGTGCCGCAAGCTGACTGCGGAGATCGACAACTAAGACCCCATCCCACAACCATGAACATAGACCTTTCCAGAGTCAAAGGACTCATATTCGATTACGGCGGCACTCTCGACTCAGGGGGCGACCACTGGAGCGAGATCATATGGGACGCATATCAGAAAGCTGCGATAGCCGTAAGCAAGGCTGAATTCCGTGAAGCTTACGTTTTCGCCGAGCGTGAACTCGCACGCGAGCGCCACATACTTCCGGCTCACGACTTCCACGACATGATGCTCATAAAAATGAAGATCGAGCTGGAACATCTCGCCTCACAGGGACTCTTCGCACCGGCATCAATAGAAGAGAAAAGCGCGGAGACCGCACGCATATGCTACGAGGCCGCACGCGCAAGCGTGCAGTCGGCCATACCGGTGCTCGATGCCCTCTCGGCCCGCTACCCCATGGTGCTTGTATCCAACTTCTACGGCAACATAGAGACCGTACTTGAGGATTTCGGCATCCGTCGATACTTCGGCGCGATAATAGAGAGTGCCGTTCTGGGCATCCGCAAACCTGACCCGCGCATCTTCGAACACGGCGTCAAGGCACTCGGACTGCTCCCCGAAGAAACACTGGTCATCGGAGACTCCTACCGCAAGGATATCGTTCCCGCCGAGTCGATCGGATGCCAGGCCATATGGCTCAAAGGGAAAGGATGGACCGAGGAGGAGGACGCGCAGATTCACCCCAACACTATAAAGCGTCTCGGCGAAGTGCTCGATATTCTCGCCTGAGCATTATTTTATTATTTTTACAATACCTCCCAAAGTTTGCATAATTTTAACTTATTTTAATTAAAATTGCGAAAATTAAGATAATTTAAGAATTGCGACCATAATTTTTGGTCAAAAAACTTTGTGAAATGCAAAATAGGGCTTAATTTTACAATGTCTATTCCCCGATGCGCACCTCATGCGCACCACACCCTCCTGCCGCCGGGCAATGAATCAGCCTGACAGCAAAAAGGGAGCAGGCATATCCAAGTCAAGAAGAAAAAGAAACACATTTTAAACTATGTCAACAAAAAAAGCAGAAGCTCCCAAGGGTAAACTTGGAGTTTTGGTGGTGGGACTCGGAGCAGTCACATCCACATTCATGACCGGAGTCCTCATGGCCCGCAAAGGTCTTGCGAAGCCCGTAGGCTCGATGACGCAGTATGACAAGATCCGTGTCGGACGCGGCGCGGACAAGAAATATCTCCACTACAAGGATATCGTGCCTCTGGCCGACCTCAACGACATCGTATTCGGCGCATGGGACGTATATCCCGCCAACGCATACGAGTCTGCCATCAACGCTGAGGTTCTCAAAGAGAAAGACATCAATCCCGTCAAGGATGAACTCGAGGCCATCAAGCCCATGAAGGCAGCCTTCGACCACAACTACGCAAAGCGTCTTGACGGCGACAACGTGAAGGACGTCAAGGACCGCTGGGACATGACAGAACAGATCCGCGAAGACATCCGCAACTTCAAGAAAGAGACCGGAGTGGAGCGCGTGGTGGTTCTCTGGGCTGCCTCGACAGAGGTATACGTGCCCGTCGACGAGAAGATCCACGGCTCTGTGGAGGCTCTTGAAGCTGCAATGAAAGCCGACGACAAAGAGCACATCGCACCCTCCATGTGCTACGCATATGCCGCTCTGTCGGAAGGATGCCCCTTCATCATGGGCGCACCCAACACCACAGTCGACATCCCCGCCATGTGGGAGCTCGCCGAGAAGACCGGCATGCCGATCGCAGGCAAGGACTTCAAGACAGGCCAGACTCTCGTCAAATCAGGCTTTGCCCCGATCATCGGCACTCGTTGCCTCGGTCTGAGCGGCTGGTTCTCGACCAACATCCTCGGCAACCGCGACGGCCTCGTGCTCGACGA
>CAMWRV010000063.1 GCA_947176745.1 uncultured Muribaculaceae bacterium | reverse complement strand
ATGAGAGAGGTCAAAGATGCCCAAAAGATTAATAAAGATTGCCATTAAGAAACAAATTTAAACATTTCTTAAGTTTCGTAAATTAGTTTAAACAACTTCTAATGTTGATATATATAAACAACAATAACAATTACAATGAAGAATTTTAGCAAAGGATTGCTCCTTCTGGCTGCGGCCGTTTCTTCGGGACTTGTGTCGTGTAGCGACGAGAGTCCGTGGAGCGGCTCCGACTCGGAGGGCGGAATCAACCTGAATTTCTCTTCCGACGCGCGTGTCATGCGCCAGACAAGGGCCGACGACAATGTCAGCCCGGTCGTGCCCGACGCCGACCGCTTCGGTGTGAATCTGTCGAAGTCCGACGGCTCTTATTCGAAGACATGGACGAGTGTGGAGGCCTTCAACCGTGAGACTTCTTTCCCGATGGGAGATTACACTATTACAGCTTCTTACGGCGATATCGAGGAGGAGGGTTTCACCAGTCCCTGTTACAAGGGTCAGGCCGACGTGCATGTATCGCCCGGCGCGGTGACCGATGTGAAAGTTGTCGCGACTCTCGCCAACGCGATGGTCTCTATCAGATATACCGACGAGTTCAAGGCCGCTTTCGCAGCCTACAGTTCCTCGATCCAGACCGAGGGTCACTCCTGGGTGGTGTTCGCTCAGGATGAGGGCCGTCCCGCCTATGTAGCGCCCTCGGAGGTTCGTCTCGACCTTCGCCTCACCAACGATGAGGGGAAGGTGGTCAATATCGAGCCTGCGTCGTTCACGGCGCTTGCGCGTCACCACTATGTGGTCACGATCGGCGTGAGTGCGAATTCCGCTACAGGCGATCTCGCTCTCGACATTCAGTTTGACGACGATGTTGTGGCCGATGTCGTGGCCGTATCGCTCGGCGACGATCTTTTCAATGCTCCCGCTCCCTCGGTCAAGACGAAGGGTTTCGAGACCGGCACTGCTCTCGATGCTTTCGAGTATGCCGCGTTCAAGGGTGAGGCGCAGTTTGACGTCTTCGCGTTCGGCGGTCTGCGCACCGCGACTATCAATGTGATAGGCGACAACGGATATACGCCCGCTTTCGGACGCTCCGCGCAGCTTGTCAACGCCGACGCCCTTCTGCAGGCTCAGCTTGCAAGCGAGGGTATAGACTGCGCAGGGTTCTTCCGCAATGTCGACAAGATGGGTGTGGTCAATCTGACGGGTTTCATATCGAAACTGCCTGCCGGTTCCTACACAATCGAGCTGCAGGTGTCTGACGCCATGACGCGCGTCTCCGATCCGGTCTCTCTGTCGGTTGCTGTCACTCCTGTCTCTCTTGAGGTTGAGTCGAATGTGACTCCCTCGCTTCTCGACACCGAGGTCAGCATCGATGTGGCCTCCAACTGTGCCGACATACGCGACGAGGTGACTTTCAAGGCCCCCAATGCGGCCAACCAGCTCGTCGACGCCAAGGTGAAGAGTGTCTCGCAGCTTTCATCTCCCGCCGGCGCGGCTACACGCTCTTCGCTTCCTTACGTGTTCCGTTATGTGCTTGAGGTGGCTCCTGTCACAAGGACTGAGCTTAATATCGAGACCACGCTCGGCCGCCGCACTGTCCGCACTGTCGTAGCGGTCGGCGAACCCGAGTTCTCGGTCACTCCCGACGCTTTCGCGCGTCAGGTGATGCTCCGCGTCGAGGCCGCTTCCGATGATACTGCCGCATGGATCTGCGATAATATGCAGGTCTACGACGGAGAGACTGCCGTTCCATCGGCTTCCGTTTCGCACGCCGCCGACGGCATCGTCACTGTGTCGGGTCTCCAGCCTGCCACTCTCTACGACAACTTCAATGTCCGCGTCGGCGATTTCCGCAAGGATGTGCCCGCTTTCACCACAGAAGCGGAAGCCCAGATTCCAAACGGCAACTTCGCCTCGATTACTCAGACAATTAATTTCTCGGGGATTCAAGTAGGGGGCAAGTATGAAGTTAATGCCGGTTTGATCAAAGCTTCATACGCACATACTTCATCGATTGTTCGTTCCACTCCCGATAATTGGGCTACTCTCAATGATCTCACTTGCTGGAGCGGATCCGCAAATAAGAACACATGGTTTATGGTTCCGTCTACATTTGCTGAAAACGGGTCTGTTGTGGTTCGTTCTGTTGGCTATCACCATAACGGAACAACTCCACCGAATTCAGGAGGCAATTTAAATACAAAGTATTATTGTGAGAATGCGCCCTCTGATCTTGATTGTGCGGCAGGTGAGCTTTTTCTCGGGTCTTATTCATATGATGGAAGTGAGAATCGCTCTGACGGAATAGTTTGGTCGACACGTCCGACAACTTTGAACTTCAAATATAAATACACATCTGTAGGTGAAGAGCAAGGCGAGGTGTATGTCAGGGTTCTCGGTGAAGACGGTTTAGTTCTTGCAGAAAAGATATTTTTGGTTTCTGCATCTTCCGACATGACCGAGCAGACAGTGAACATCTCCGGTTATCCCTTTGGTCAGAAAGCCGTGCGGCTCGAACTCGGATTCAAGTCTACAAGGAGCGGAATCACGCCGACAATCAATATCCCGTCGGGAACTGCTCTTAACGAAGGTCAGCAATTGGGCAACAAGACTATTCCCGCCAATTCCTACAAGGCTTTTGCGAAAGGATCTGAACTCACCGTGTCGGACGTGCGCCTCGGCTATGGCTCGGCTGCCGTCGCCAACGCTCCCCGAAGGTCAGCCGGTAAAAGATGATAAACCTAACTCTTGAACAACAATGAAAAAATCATATATATTTTCATTCCTTGCGGCTGCGGCTCTTGTTTCGGGCTGCTCGAAGGAGAATCCGTTTGAAGGCGGCGCCGCCGGAAGCGGACAGGTGCTGAAGTCCGCGCTCGCCGTCGAACTCAACACCGACGAGAATGTGCGCAAGGTCGCCGCAACCCGCGCCGATGTCAGCCTCGATGATTTCACCGTGGTCTTCACTCGCAACGGTGTGCCTGAGGCGAAATACAAATATTCCGACATGCCTGAGGTCGTGACTCTCCCCGCAGGCGAGTACGTATGCAGCGCCACTTACGGCGAAAACCGTGTGGCCGAGTGGGAGTCTCCCTATTATCTGGGCCGTTCGGGGGCTTTCGAGGTGGAGCCTTATGAGATCACAAGCTATATCGACCCGATCGAGTGCAAGCTTGAGAATGTGAAGGTGACCGTGACTTTCGACCCGGTGCTCGTGTCGCGCATGTCGTCTGACTCTTATGTCGAGGTCAGGGTGGGCGCCAACGAAGGTCTCGCGTTCACTAATGCCGAGGCTTCCTCGGGCAAGGCGGGCTACTTCCTGCATACTGCCGAGACAACGCTCGTGGCCACTTTCTATGGTTCGATCGACGGTGTCGAGGCAACCGAGACCAAATCTTACAGCGACATACAGCGCGGCTATCATTACAAGCTCAATTTCAAGCTTCATGAAGGCTCGGGCGGCAATGACACAGGCGATATCGAGGGCGAGGTCCTTATCGACGGCTCGGTCACCGTGGTCGATATCGATCGTGATGTCGAGATCGAGGATGATCTTGTCGATGTAGACGACAGCGAGCATCCCAACGAGGGTGGCGATACACCTCCCACCCCGCCGGGTCCCGGCCCCGAACCTCAGGCCCCGACAATCGTGGCTCTCCATCCGGCCGATATTGACGTTGTCAACGACGGCCATGCTCTCTCATCTTGTGTGATCAATGTTCACAGTGATGCTGAAGGCGGAATCACAGACTTCACATGCGACATAATTTCCGACAAACTGACTCCCGAGGAACTGGATGGCGTGGGTCTTTCCTCTCATCTTGACATAGCCCACACTCCGGATGATCTTAAGCAGGCTCTTCAGGAACTCGGTCTGCCTGTCAATGTGGCCGGACTGAAGGATGTAGAGTTCAACATCACACCCACGTTCATCGGTCTTATGGCTATGCTCGGTGAGTGTGAGCATCACTTTAAGCTGACCGTCACCGACGCCAACGGCACGACTGTCAAAACACTTAAGATCAAATTCTGATGACAACAGCTATGAAAAGGATAAACAAGTTTATGACCCGCTCGGCTGTTGCATTGGCTGTGGCGGCTCTGCTCCCGTCGTGCGCCATGGAGGCGCCTTTCGCCGACGGTGGCGACGGCACTCTCTCGATCTCGACAGAGATCAAGGGGGATGTCGTGAAGAATACGCGTGCGATCGACTCTGACGAGATGTCTGCTCTGCGCGAGAATTTCGTGATCTGGATCTGCAATTCAAAGGGTGTGGTGAAGCGCTTCAAGGGTGTCGACAACATTCCCGAGAGTTTCAGCCTCAAGGTCGGTTCTTATGTGGCCGATGCATGGGCGGGAGACTCAGTGTCGGCGTCGTTCGACAAGAAGTTCTATCGCGCCGTGCAGGATTTCGAGATCTCGAAGGGCAGCAATGCGCTCAGTCTTGTCTGCCGCATCGCCAATGTGCTTGTCAGCGTAGATCCCGCTTCGCTCAACGCCGGTCTGCAGGACATGAAGATCACGTTCTCCAACTCGCGTGGCGAGCTCCTCTTCACCGCCGACAATATCGGCGTCGACAAGGGTTATTTCATGATGCCCAATACCTCGGAGACCGACATTCTCTATAAGATCGAGGGAAAGGCAGCCGATGGTTCTGCTTACGTCAAGGAGGGCTCGATCGCCAATGTGCAGCGTGCGCATGAATATTGCATGACCGTGACCGCCGACGAGCGTCCCGTCACCGAGGGTGGCGCTCTGATACGCATTTCTATCGCCGACATACCTGTGATCGAGGATGACATAGAGATCTTCCCGGCTCCCTCTCCCCGTGGTGTCGGTTTCGATATCGCCGGCCAGGTGGTTTCGACCGACCGCTCTTTCACCGATACGAAGGTGTATCTCTGCGGTTATTACGGTCTCGCTTCTGTCACCATGGACTTCAGCGGCAATTTCACAGGCATGACCGGAGGCCAGAACATTCTCTCCAATTCTGTCATGACCGAACTCGCCGCCAAGGGTATCCGCGTCGAGCGTCAGGAGTCTTACGACGCATCGGCTGTCGATGGCGGTCAGGTGAAGGTCGACGAGCTTTATGTCACCTTCTCCAAGGAGTTCCTCGACGCTCTCCCCGAAAGCTCCGATGAGTTTGTGGTCTCTTTCGAGGCTACCGACGCGCGCAGCCGCGTGGGCCGCGGATCGCTCCGCATAGCCAACACTCTTGAGGCCGTGGAGCATCCGGCTCCTGTCGGTCTTGCGCCGGCTCCCGATCCGGAGACAGACCCGATGGCCGTGCTTTCGCGCAGTGCCGTCTTGACCGGTTATGTCTTTGACGCGGAGGCTGCCGTAAACTTCGGTATCCGTTATCGCGAGGCTGGTGCATCGGAGTGGATCAAGGCTTACCCGTCGTCGGCTGCCGCCGCTGCTGCGCGCCGAAATGCCCGCGCTGCCGCAACGCGCGCCGACATGGCTGCCTTCTCGGTGAGAATCGACGGTCTGAAGCCCGCCACTCAGTATGAGTATTCTGTGTTCTGCGACGATTTCGAGAGCAATGATATCCAGACGTTCACCACCGAGTCGGTCTTCTCGATCGTCAATGCCTCGTTCGAGGACTGGAGCACATATTCCGCAAAGACCATGTTGGGTACGAAGAACGTAATTCTGCCCGGCTCGACCGGCGACAAGCTGACTTCGTTCTGGGGTTCGGGCAACGAGGGCGCGGCCACGGCCAACAAGGTTCTTACCGACAAGTCGACTGATATGGCTCACTCTGGTCAGTATAGTGCGCGTCTCGCCTCCAATTCGGCAATGAACATCATCGCAGCCGGCAATATCTTCGTCGGTCACTATGTGGAGACTGACGTCACTAACGGCGTGCTGCTCCTCGGTCGCCCATACGACGGCTCTCACCCCTCGGCACTCCGCGTCTATGCCAACTATCGTCCGGGTGGAAACGTCTCGGTCAAGAATGCTGATGACAAGATCGAGGTGGTGAACGGTGGTACCGACCATGGCCAGATCTACGTGGCCCTGACTGACGAGCCTGTCGAGATCCGCACGAATCCGAGCAATCAGAAACTGTTCGAAAAGGATGACGTGCATGTGCTCGCATATGGTCAGGTCACCTGGACCGACGCGTTCGGTCCCGACGGCCAGCTCCAGCTTCTTGAGATACCGCTCGAATACAACGAGCGCGCCCGGTCGAAACGACCCACGCATCTTGTCATCGTGGCGTCTGCCTCGAAGTTCGGCGACTTCTTCGCCGGCAGTGCCTCAAGTGTGATGTATCTCGACGATTTTGAACTTGTCTATGAATAGTCTGAAAGGATTTTTAGTCTCTATATCGGTTTTGGCTCTGGGCGCTTTGGGCGCCCGGAGTCAAACTGTTGTTTCCGGGGGGATGCCTTCGCAGCCCGACGCGGACGATATTCTCGCCGTGCCGCATCTCACGCCGGCGATGATCGACTCCATCAATGCGGCCAACAGGATCGTGCCCTTCGAGCGTGAGATCGAGTCGAGTGTCTTCATTCCCAAGGGGCAGTGGATCACCGGCATTTCGTTCTCATACTCGCAGTCGAGCCAGAATGACTACAGGTTTCTGATCGTCGAGGGGCTCTCGGCCGATACCTATTCGTTCAAGGTGACGCCGATGCTGGCCTATGCATTCGGCAATGACATGGCGGCGGGTCTGAAGTTCTCTTACACCCGTTCGCTCGCCAAACTTGAGAATACCGATCTTGTGCTCGGTTCGGAGACGTCGGCCAATCTCGACCATATCTATTCTCTCGGTCACAACTATTACGCCACGGCTCTGTTCCGCAATTATTTCTCGCTCGGCAACTCGCGCCGGTTCGGATTTTTCAACGAGATCCAGCTCCAGCTCGGCGGTGGCCAGTCGAAGCTGACGCAGGGCGTCGGATCGGATCTTTCAGGAACCTACGAGACCAATTTCTCGCTCGATGTCGGCATCGTGCCCGGCCTGATGGTGTTTCTCTCCAACTGGTCGGCCATGGAGGTCAATGTCGGTGTGCTCGGTTTCAGCTACCGCACCACCCACTCGGTCAAGGATCAGATCTACCATTCGCGTCGCCACTCGAAGTCGGCCAACTTCCGCATCAATCTTTTCAGTATAACCTTCGGAACAACTTTCTATCTGTGATGAAATCCTGGAAATCGCTTTTATGTGTGTGCGCCCTCTTGCCGGCGCTTCCGGCTGTGGCCGGTGACTCGATTCCGTCGCCAGAGGCTGTTCCGTCCGGAAAGTATATCTTCGTCCCTGACTCGCTTCAGGATGATGTGATCCGCCTGCTCGACGGCCATTCCAAGGTTGTCGACGATCTCAACCGGCTCGACCCCGACGAGATGACCGTCTTCAAGGGTGATACGGTGCCGATGGTGCTCCGCTCGATCAATCTCGGTCGTTTCGACCGCGGGCTCTCCAATTTTCTCTATATCCCCAAAGGGGTATGGACCATCGGTATGACGGCATCCTACGGCGAACTCGGCACGGAAGACCTCGACCTGTTCGGTCTCCTCTCGGATGTCGATATCAGGGCGCATGCCTTTTCGATCAATCCGTATATCCAATATTTTATAAGAAACAATCTCGCCGTCGGTCTCCGCTTCGGCTATTACAATGCCAAGGGGCAGGTTGATTCTTTTCACGTAAGTGTGATGGATGATCTCAACTTCGATCTACGCGACATTATGTACAGGTCGGAGTCTTATTCGGCCGCGCTGACGCTTTCGCAGTATCTCGGCCTGACGCGTCGCGGACGTTTCGGCGTGTTCAACGAGATCGAACTTTTGTTCGAGACCGGCAACAGTGAGTTCCGCCGTCCCTATAACGGCGAGCCCGAGGTTACCTACACCACATCGACCGAGGCTCAGCTCAATTTCTCGCCCGGTGTGCAGGTGTTCATCATGAAGAATGTGGCGTTCCACGTCTCGTTCGGTGTGTTCGGATTCTATTTCCGCAATGAGAAGCAGCGCGAGAACGATGAGCCTGCCGGCAACCGCTTCTCTTCGGGCGCGAACTTCCGGTTTAATATTTTCAACATTAATTTCGGCATTGCCGTCAATCTGTAGCCTCTCATGTCGTTTAAACGATTCATGCTTTTTCCGGTCATTGCCGCTTTTGCAGTTGCGGCGATGCTGTCGGGATGTATAAAGAATGATATTCCTTATCCGCGCATACCGCAGCTGATCCTCGCCATTGCGGCCGAGGGTGAGTCGAAGTCTGCGTATATCGATTCGCTCTCTTTCGAGGTAGACATCTATCTCGACGAGACGACCGACATCGAGAATGTGCGCTTTTCCGAATACCGCATTTCGGAGGGGGCGGTCTCTGATCCTGATCTCCGCGAGGGGGTGTATGATCTGACGACTCCTCTTTATGTCACGCTGTCCCGTTTCCAGGAGTATTCCTGGGAGATAATAGCCCATCAGGAGATCGAGCGTTATTTCGAGGTCGTGGGTGAGATAGGCGCGAGTATCATCGACCCCGCCGGTCATCGTGTCATTGTCAATATGCCGGAGGGAACCGATCTTTCCGATCTGACTCTGACCCGAGTCAAGCTCGGTCCTGAGGGGATCACGCAGTTGTCGCCCGAACTCCGGCCCGGTCCGATCGACCTGCTCTACCCGATGCGGGTGGAGGTGACGTGCCACGGGCGCACGGAGATATGGACCATCTACGCGCAGCTCTCGGAGACGGTGGTCAACACTACTCGTGTCGATGCGTGGTCGCAGGTCATATGGGCTTATGGCAGCGGTCTGGCCGGATCTGACAACGGTTTCGAATACCGCCGCGCCTCCGACACTGAATGGACTCCCGTTCCAGATGAGTATGTCACGCGCGACCAGGGTGTCTTCTCTTGCTTCATTCCCCACCTTGAACCTCTCACGGAGTATGCCGTGCGCGCCGTGTCGGGTGAGGATGTCGGCAATCAGGTGCTTGTCACGACCCAGGCTACTGCCGATATTCCCGACGGTGATTTCGACCAGTGGTGTCAGGAATCCGCGATGGGGGGCAAACTGATGTGGTGTCCCTGGGATGCCGGAGGGGAGCAGTATTGGGGCACGGGCAACGGCGGCTCGATCACGCTCGATGTCAATCTCACGCAGCCAACCGATCATACTGCCACCGGTTCAGGCCGTGCGGCCCGCTGCGAGTCTCTGTTTGTCGGATTCACAGGCATCGGCAAGCTCGGATCGGGTTCGATCTATACCGGCAAGTATCTTGAGACCGACGGCATGAACGGCATTCTCGCGTTCGGACGTCCCTGGAATCTGCGCCCCACTAAGCTGAGAGGGTATTTCCAGTATACGTCGGCGACTATAGATTATGCCTCTGCCGAATATGCCTCGCTCAAGGGGCAGCCCGATACATGTCATATATATGTGGCGCTGACCGACTGGACCGCTCCATATGAGATCCGGACCAACCCGGCGAAGCGTAGCCTCTTCGACAAGAACGCCTCTTACGTCATAGCTTACGGCGAACTTGTCTTCAGCGGTAAGATGGACTCCTATCAGCCTTTCGAGATCAAGCTCGATTATCGCGACACTTCCGAGGTGCCGACATATATGCAGATCACATGCACCGCCTCGAAATATGGCGACTACTTCACCGGCGGCAACGGTTCGCTTCTATATGTCGACCAGTTCTCATTCGATTACGATTACTGATCCGATTACGATTACTTAAATCCGATTACGATTACTTAAGATGAAACCTTTCTTATATATATATATAATCTTGTTTGCGCTGGCGTCGGTCACATTTTCTCCTGTGACTGCCGCCGCGCAGTCTTTTGCGCCGCCCTCTGAACAGGTCGATGCCGGGACTTTCCACCGCACTCCCGCTCAGAAGGGGGTGAAAGTGTCGACTGATGTGCTGGCTCTCGCTTTACCCGCATCCGCGCTTGTCGGTGCTCTTGTCCAGAAAGACTGGCAGGGTCTTCTGCAGGGTGTCGAGACTGCCGCCGCCACCGCCGCCGCCACATATATATTGAAGTACACGGTCAAGGAGCGGCGTCCCGACGGTTCAGACCTGCATTCCTTTCCCTCGGGGCATACCGCGGTGTCGTTTGCGACGGCGGCATGGCTGCAGCGTCGATACGGATGGGCTTACGGCGCGCCGGCATATGCCTTGGCCTGTTATGTGGGGTGGGGGAGATGTTACTCTAAGAAGCATTTTTGGTATGACGCGCTTGCCGGTGCAGCCATCGGTGCGGGAAGTGCCTATATCTTCACCCGTCCTTTTGCGAAGAAACACAACCTTCAGGTATCACCCGTAACCGACGGTTCCAACATCGGCGTATATGCCTCATTCGAATTCTGACCACGCCATGTCTAAACTGAGAAAACGGATTTTCGCCTTCCGCTGTGCCGGTGTCGGAATCTACCGCTTCTTTCACGACGAGACTCACCCGAAGATCCATCTCTTCGCCACTGTGTGTGTGATCGCAGCGGGTGCTTTCTTCGGTGTCTCCCCACTGGAATGGTGTCTGCTTCTGATCTGCATAGGCGGCGTTCTGATGGGAGAGGCCGTCAACAGTGCTGTCGAGAAACTCGCCGACCGTATCACGCGGGAGCATGATCCCCTTATTGGAGCTGCAAAAGACATCGCCGCAGGAGCCGTACTCATGTTTGTCTGTGCCGCTGTCGCTGTCGGACTCATAATTTTCATACCTAAAATTGTCAGTTTCTTCTCCTCTGTGGCCTGATTTTTGGTCTTTGATGTGTGATTTCTTGCCGTTCGGCGCTTGATTCATCACCCTCTGACATCTGATTCTGCTGTTCGCATCGCGTGAGATCGCACTTTTTTAAGTCGTCTGGAAGATTTTTTTGTCGGTTTTCGGATTATTTTTCCGGGAACCGACAATTATTTTCTCCTCCGATCACTCCAGATTTTATGTTTTACAACATTCAATTAACAGTCATTAACATTAATATACATATTTTAATTTCGTTCATTTACAATAAGATAAACCGATAAAAACGCGTTTTTGAGAAAAATGTTTAGACAAAATTTGCACAGCGGCGATTTTTGCCCTAATTTTGCAATCGCAAATCGGAAATG
>CAMWRV010000062.1 GCA_947176745.1 uncultured Muribaculaceae bacterium | reverse complement strand
CTGACCGAAATCTGCGACCCCTGCATTAACATTTTTTGTGGGATGGGGTCTTAACCTTAAAATTATGACAAACAGAACTAACCTTAAAGTCCGGCTTTCAATTCTTAATTTCATAGAATTTGCCGTCTGGGGCTCATACCTGACATCACTTGGAAATTTTCTTTTCGGCATCGGGCTCGGTGAGCATATCGGATGGTTTTATGCCATGCAGGGAATCGTATCTCTGTTTATGCCTTCGCTTGTCGGAATACTTGCCGACCGCTGGATTCCGGCTCAGAAGATGCTCAGCCTGTGTCATCTTGCCGGAGGTCTTTTTATGGCTCTTGCCGGCGTGTACTGCATGACTGCTGATCAGATAGAATTTGCGCCTCTGTTTGCGCTGTATTCAGTTTCGGTCGCATTCTTCATGCCTACCATCGGTCTCAACAACTCGGTGGCTTTTAATGCTCTCGGACGTTCCGGGATGGATATAGTGAAGGATTTCCCCCCAATCCGTATTTTCGGTACTATCGGATTCATATGTGCGATGCTCTTTGTGAATTTCGCAGGTCCTGACGGAGCGAAATTCCAGACCTCATATATGCAGCTCTTTGTGTCTGCCGCATTCAGCGTAATAATGGTGTTCTACGCTCTGTCAATGCCGGATTGTCCTGTGAGCAAGGCTCCTGTAGCAGGAAACTGGATAGACCGGCTCGGACTTCGCGCTTTCACGCTCTTCAAGCAGAAGAAAATGGCAGTGTTCTTTATCTTCAGCATGATGCTCGGCGTGTCGCTTCAGATCACCAACGGATATGCCAATCCGTACATCACATTCTTCAAGGATATACCTGAATATGCAGGAGCGTGGGCAGCCAGGAACGCAAATGCGCTCATATCGCTTTCACAGATAAGCGAGACTCTCTGCATCCTGCTTATACCGTTCTGTCTTAAAAAATTCGGTATCAAGGGTGTGATGCTCATGTCAATGCTTGCATGGGTTCTCCGGTTCGGTCTTTTCGGAATAGGGGATCCTTCTTCAGGGGTGTGGATGTTTGTGCTTTCCTGCATAGTCTATGGCATAGCATTTGATTTCTTCAATGTTTCCGGCGGTCTCTATGTCGATAACGAGACCTCTGCCGACATAAGAAGCAGCGCGCAAGGACTGTTTATGATAATGACCAACGGGTTTGGCGCGACTATCGGCACATTGGCCGCGATGGCTATTGTCAATCATAACGTGGTTGCAACAGATTCTCCCGAAATTCAGCTTGAGGGCTGGAGAACATCCTGGCTTATCTTCGCGGCGTATGCACTGGTGGTTGGAATCCTGTTCATGCTTATATTCAAGGACAAGAAGTCTAAAGGTTCATCCTCTAAGGATACAGTTCTGAATGAGAGTTCCGATGCAGGAGGAATGATTGAGACCGACAGGCAATGATGGCAGGTTAACGCTGTGCAGCATTCACGATTCAACTCTAATAAGCAATCAATTAAGATGATACGTTTTTACGCTCCCGATATAGAGTCTGACGGAAGACTCCCTGAGGTCGAGTCATCACACTGCTGCCGCGTTTTGCGGATGCGCGAAGGCGACAGGATCGAGGTTGTCGACGGCAAAGGGAACGTCTACCGGTGTGAGATCGTCGGTTCACACCCTAAACATACGGATGTCGAGATCATAGACAAGGAGTCAGAGCCTCTCCATTGGGCTCCCCGGATAACGCTGGCTGTCGCTCCGACAAAGAACATGGACCGGATAGAGTGGATGGTTGAAAAGGCCGTGGAAATCGGTGTCAACCGTATCGTGTTTCTTGATTGCCTGCACAGTGTGCGCCGCACGGTAAAGCGCGAGCGGGTTGAGAAAATCATGGTCTCAGCCATGAAGCAAAGCCTTAAAGCGACAATGCCGGAACTTGCAGGTCCTGTTGCGTTCGAAGACTTCGTGCGTTCGGACACATCTTCACTACGGTATATGGGATACTGTGACCCTTCGGTAGAAAGACGCAGGTTCGAGCGTGAATACAATGGAGCATCCGATGTGACAGTTCTTATCGGACCGGAAGGAGACTTCTCTCCAGAAGAGGTGAGTCTTGCAATTAACTGCGGTTTTATGCCCGTCACGTTTGGCAATACGCGTCTCCGCACCGAGACCGCGGCTATATATTCACTTTGTGCCGCTCATGCGCTGATCGCTATGTCAGGTTCATGAAAGCTGGGCCTGAGATTGCCGTAACGGTCATTTTGTGAGATGGGGCTCATATTGGTATGTACAAACCTTACTTAAATTATTCAATGGATAAATTCAACAACATGACAGAATATCTCGCATCGAGTGCTGACGGGAATTTCTTTCTTCTGGCTGGACCTTGTGTCATCGAAGGAGAGGAAATGGCAATGGAAATAGCCGAAAAACTCTGCGAGACCACATCTGTTTTAAATATGCCTTACGTTTTCAAAGGTTCTTACAGAAAGGCAAACCGGAGCCGTCTGGATTCATTTACAGGAATCGGAGATGAGAAAGCTCTGCGGATTCTGAGGAAAGTGCGCGAAACATTCGGCATACCTGTCGTGACGGATATACATACAGCCGCCGAGGCATCCATGGCCGCTGAATATGTCGATATACTTCAGATTCCGGCTTTCCTCTGCAGACAGACCGACCTGCTTGTAGCGGCAGCCGAGACCGGACGGATGGTCAATATCAAGAAGGGGCAGTTTCTTGCGCCGGAATCAATGGCTTTCGCATGCGACAAGGTGCGTTCGTCAGGAAACGGTCAGCTTGCGGTAACCGAGCGCGGCACATTCTTCGGATATGGCGATCTTGTTGTAGACATGCGCGGTATTCCTGTAATGAAAAACACCTGCGGATGTCCGGTAATAATGGATATCACCCATTCGCTCCAGCAACCCAACAGCGCGTCGGGAGTAACAGGCGGCAAACCGGAACTGATCTCAACAATCGCAAGATCCGCGATCGCGGCCGGAGCTGACGGAATCTTCATGGAGACCCATCAGAATCCATCAGTTGCAAAGAGCGACGGCGCCAACATGTTGCCGCTTGCGCAGGCGGGCAATCTCCTCAGGCAGCTCACGATACTTCGTGAGGCCGTAAACAGTCTGTAACCACAATTTGACGCTCATAATACGCCCCGCAAAATGTATGTTTTGCGGGGCGTGTCCTGTTTATGTTTTCGTCGGAGAAGTCGCTGTTCCGGGAGAACCGGCGGGAGGTATGCCCGGTTCAAGAGGCGTGCCCGAACTGTTGAAGAAAGGGTAGGGAATGCCGAATAGAGGAGCCGGACTCTTTCCGGGGCTCAGGTATCCGTCGATCAGAGTGTCGCGACCCGAAGGGTTCTCGAATGTGTAGAGGTTGAAACGGTGGAGCATGGCAGCAAGATGCTCGAATATCATGTCTTGTATCCCTTCATAAGGAAACCATGAAGATGTGTTCGTGAAGCAATATACCTGGAGCGGTATGCCGGTAGGAGTCTGTTCGAGGGTAGTGACGAAGCAGTCGTCGACATGCGAAACCTCAGGGCATGAGTCAAGATACATCTTAAGATACGCGCGAAACATTCCAAGATTGGTCTCGATTGTTCCGTCGACGAGTCCGGCGCTGTTGTTGACATTCTCAATCTTTCCGCTGTCGCGCTGTTCTATCTTCTTCGAGATCCACTCTTTCATCAAAGGAATCTCGGAGAAGCGTTCAAGCATCTCGGGAGTAGTCTCAACTATGCTGTCGGCATCGATCATGAACGATCTCTGGATTCTCCGCGTGTGCGACTCCTGCATGTTTCGGAAATTTTTGAAACCTCCGGATATCAGCGTGTAGGGAGGCACCGTCGACACAGTCTTGTCCCAGTTGATAATCTTCACATCGGTCAGAGAGACCTCCTGGACGATTCCGTTGGCCTGCCCGTTGGGAACACTTATCCAGTCTCCGACATGCAGAGAGTCGTTTTCGGCAAGCTGGACTCCGGCCACTATTCCGAGAATCGAATCCTTGAAGATAAGCATAAGCACGGCGGCAAACGCTCCGAGACCTGCAAGGAGGGCGGCCGGAGACTTGTCAAGAAGCAGTGCTGCTATGATTATCACGGCTATTATCCAGACAATGAGTTTTGCCACCTGGACCAGTCCGCGGAGCGGCAGTTTCCGTTTGTTCTCCCGTTCGTCGAGAGCCGCCCAGATCACATCGCTCAGAGTGCAAGCAGACACCGCCACCTCTATGACAATGTAGATAAACGACAGTCTCGTCAGCCAAGACGCTATTGAATTGTGCATGTAGAGCGTGAACTGGACGAGTATAAGGAATATCAGAGGCGGTATTATCCTACAGGTCTTCGTGAAAAATCTGTGTTCGACAAGATGACCGTAGAGCGGAGCTTTTATATGAGGTTCAAGTTTGTGAAGGGTAAAAACAACGATCCATTTCAGCATCATCCCCACAAACATGGAGAATATAAACACAACGCCTATATATAGCCAGATGAACAACGTTTCATCATGCGACAGACCGACAATATCAAGAAGCCAGTGACAGAATTTCATAAACAGTCGTGCCACGAAATATGAACTCTGCTCTGTCTTGTCCGACAGGGTGATCGGCTCCGGTCCGGGCGTCACGAGGCGTCCGGTGACTTCGGCTAATAGAACAGACATTGACATGCGCTATGTTTTTAATGTGTTTTTTATATCAAACGTCTTCAGCGGAGGATAGGTTTATTTCGACGGCTGCCATGACAGAGACATATTCGCGATTTCAGGCTGCCTTGAGTGCGGCATGCGTTAATGTGATGAAAAAGCGGTGATTATAATCGATTAACAAATGTTAACATTCATGATTCGGCGATTTTTGCACACATTGAGGCAAATGTGCAATAGGTTGCAGGGTTATGTTGTAAAACATAAAATCTCTATAAGTTGCATACAGACAGAATGTTGGGAAAAATATTCAGGAATATCGGCAAATTTTTATGAAAAAATAACACGAAATACTTGCTATTGTCGATCCAATAGATGTAACTTTGAGTAAGAACGAACCGCAAATCTTAAAATGTGTTAAGCAATGGAAAAGACTCTGGTGTTGTTGAAACCCTCCTGTGTGGAGCGTAATCTCATAGGAGAGGTGGTAGGCAGGATTGAGCGTCGCGGACTCATAATCTGCGGAATGAAAATGATGATGCTCGATGAGAAAATCCTCCGCGAGCATTACGCACATCTTGCCGACAAACCGTTTTTCCCGATTCTTGCGCAGTCTATGATGGCGTCTCCGGTCGTGGCACTCTGTCTCAAGGGTATAGATGTGGTAAATGTGTTCCGCGAGATGACCGGAGTGACCAACGGACGCAAGGCGCAGCCCGGCACGCTCAGAGGAGATTTCTGTGTGAGCGGATCTCTCAATATCATCCATGCAAGCGACTCTGTCGAGAATGCTGAGATTGAGATCAACCGGTTCTTCAAGCCTGAGGAGATTTTCGATTATACTCCGGCAAACATGAAGTTTATCTACGAAGTAGACGAACTCTGACCTCAAACTTCTCTCCGGGGAAACAGTTTCTCCTACAAACCAAATCAGAATGTTAAGAATCAAGACAATATTACTTTCAGCCATACTGTCCTCATTCACGCTGGGCACAGTGTCGGCACAGACAATCAAGTCCGGCGGCAACCCGCATTCGCAGGCTCACCGGCAGTTGCTCGCAAGCAGAGCCAAGAGTGACGATCAGATCAAACTTGTCGAAAAAAACACGTTTATCGATCTTATTGACGAACTCGAACCCGAACCCGACATATATACAGAAGGCTGGAACAGCAAGCGCGTCAATCCCTTCAAGGAATCTGATGTTCCCAACTCCAAGGTCATCGATGTGACAGGTTATTACATGCCGTGTCCCGGTCAGGTCACTTCCAATTACGGCTACCGTGCCCGCTTCGGAAGAATGCACAAGGGTATCGACCTTGCCATACGCTCGAACGACACAATATATGCGGCCTTTGATGGCAAAGTCCGTCTGACAAACTATGAAGCAAAAGGATATGGCAACTATGTCATACTTCGTCATCCCAACGGGCTTGAGACCGTATACGGACACCTCAACAAATTTCTCGTAAAGCCTGATCAGGTAGTAAAGGCCGGACAACCTATCGCTCTCGGCGGAAGCACCGGACGCAGCACCGGACCGCACCTGCATTTCGAGACACGCTACATGGGATATGCTATCAATCCCAACGCGATCTTCGACTTCAAGAACAAGACAACCCACACCGACACCTATACTTTCTCTAAGTCGACATACACCCAGCCGCGTAATTATGCTCCGACAACAACTGTTGCGAAAGCCGATTCGAAAGAAAACAGTTATAAGAGCGGATCAAATGCCAGGACCACATATACGGTGAAGAAAGGTGATACCCTGACTTCAATTGCAAGGTCATACGGAATGTCGGCCACGACACTTAGAAAAATCAACGGACTTGGTTCTGCCGACAAGATCCAGGCCGGACAGGTGCTTAAACTGAAATAGAATACATTGTCTGAATACACAATTCGAGGCTGTCCGCATAAATTCTGCGGGCAGCTTTTTTTGTGTATTCCTTGCGGTATATTCCTTGAGATATTTTTGTTTGCAAAAATTGACATCTTTTATTATCTTTGTCCGAATGTTGTCCGTCCTATGACGTTTACATACGGGCAGACACAAACAGATCATGCTAAACTATAATAATGGATACCAAGACACTTATAAGCATATTGTCTGACAGGCTCGGCCGTGAACCTGAAGATGTGACGGTTCTTCTCAGATCAATTTCAGGTATCCTTGCCGACTCAGTGAAGCAGGGAGACACAGTGGCAGTGCCGGGATTCGGCACATTTGAACCTAAGATGCGCGAGGAGAGAGTGGCCACACATCCGTCAACAGGCAAGAAGATTCTTGTGCCGCCCAAGCTGTCGATGGTTTTCAAGCCTTCGGCGATACTTAAGCAGAGAGTCAGAAAATTCTGAAACCACTTTATTAACAAGCTCTTAAAAAGAGAAAAGTGAACGAAAAAATAACATTGCCGGCATTGACGCAGCTTCTTGCGCTGCAGTCCGGAGATACCAGAAAGCAATCTGAGGATTTCATCAAGGAACTCTTCAGTGTCATTAGTTCCGCCCTTGCAGAGGGGGAAGTCGTGAAGGTGAAAGGGCTTGGCGTATTCAAGACGATTGTGGTCGAGGCTCGTAAAAGTGTCAATGTCTCGACGGGAGAAGATCATGAGATTCCGGCGCACCGCAAGGTGGTGTTTGTCGCCTCAAAAGAGCTTGCGGCTATGGTGAATGAGCCGTTCGAAATGTTCGAGACTGTCGAGATTGGCGATGACATGACTTTCGAAGAGGAGGAAGCTGTCGATGTTCTCTATCGGGAGGAGGATATTCCGGAAGTCAGTGAGTCTGTGGAGAATTCTATTATCGATCAAGAAGAGGCTGCCCCTGAGCCGGTTGACAACGCGGGGGAGTCGTTCGCCCAGCCTGCCGACCAGGATGATCAGGACGAAGATTACACAGTGTATACAGTCGAAGATACAGACAGCGACATTTCTGATCCCGCCGACTCGGCTGTATATGATGAGTGTCTGGACTCCGAAATTAAAATCATTTCAGAGGAATACTGCCAGCCGGATACCGGAAATCATGAGGAATCTCAGATATCAGGTCATGATGAGCATCGGCGCCCATCTGAACCGGAATCCGAACCTCAATCGGAATTACCAGATAGAGATCCCGACAAAGGTGAAGGAGAATCCGAGTCTCGCATGCATATAGATTATGATGATGAAGATGAATACAGCACCGACAAGCCCAAGAGCCGTTTTGGCATCGGGTTTATAGCCGGTTTCCTGACAGCAGTCATAATCGGCCTTGTGGCATATATCTTGCTTTACGGATTCTGTTGGCCGTCTGAAAATGACCATGAGTCCGCTACCTATGTCATATCAGAAGTCGCCTCCATACCAATTTCTGATAATGCCGGGGAGATAAGTGCGGGGCCGGAGTCCGAGGCCAGTGAGGCTGCCGTTCGGCACAATGAAGCAGTCGGAGAGACAGAGGAGACAACCAAGACAGATGCCGTGCCGACCGCGCCGTCGGACGGACCGGTCTACGACACCATCACCAAGACGCGTTATCTGACAACAATGGCCAAGGAATATTATGGCAACTACAATCTATGGCCGATTATATATGAAGAGAACAAGGCCTTTCTGGGTCATCCTGACCGTATACGTCCGGGCACGAGGGTAGTTGTTCCCCCTCTGTCAAAATACGGTGTCGATCCCAATAATCCGGAGGATGTGGCTAAGGCAAAACGTAAAGGAGTCGAGATATACTCACGTTACAAATAAGGCGATTCTATACGCGCCAGATATCAGATTCCTGCCTTAGGATGGGACTTTTAACATTAATGGCGTCATGCATACAGCATGACGCCATTAATGTTAAAAAAAAGAGTCAGATTAATCTGACTCTTTAAAGAGGTTCCAACCAGATTCGAACTGGTGTAAACGGTTTTGCAGACCGGTACCTAACCACTCGGACATGGAACCTTGTTTCGCTTTTGCGATTGCAAAGTTAACGTTTTTTTTTGATTCCGCCAAATTTTTTTCATCCTTAGTCTGCCCAATGTTATCTGTGTGGCCTTTTATATTCACAGAATCAGTGGGATATGTAATCAGAAATTTTTATACACTGATTTGTATTGATTCCCGCGTGCCGCCAATTTTTTGAACAAGGATTCATAAAGGAGAGAATTTTTTAACATTTGTTCCGTTTGATTGTTAAATAATCAGACGGAACACACAAATCACACGATGTCGCCAATCGGCAGCCTCATAAAACCCTTCATTTGCATATGACAAGACTGTTTACCCATCCGGAGTCAGAGAGCCTATACGGAATATTCAATGACAGCTTTCCTCCTATTCTTGACGGCGTCACGCTCACCGTCGAGAATTATGTGTACTGGCTCAAGAAGCTGGGCAAGACTCCATGCGTCGTGACTCCGTGGAACCCGGTGAGCAGCCCTGCTCACTGCGATGTCATGAAGTTTTTCTCTCTCCCCATACGCTCCCGGCGTCCTTACCGCTACGGATATCCCCGTCTTGATCCTTTCATATGGAAGCGGTTGCGCGACACGGATTTCAGGCTTGTCCACGCACACTGTCCGTTCTCTTCGGGGCGGCTGGGTGTGTACGTGAAGAGGCACCGCGGTGTCCCCCTTGTCGGCACTTTCCATTCGAAATATCGAGATGATCTCAGACATTCATTCTCGCATACCCCCTGGATGGTGGATATAATAATGAAAAGGATTCTTGATTTCTTCAATGCGTGCGACGAAGTGTGGATTCCTCAGGCGCAGGTCGAGGAAACAGTCAGGGAATACGGTTACAAAGGGCCTCTGACTGTGGTCGAGAACGGGAACGATTTTGCGGCCATGATTCAGGGTGACATGTGGGAATTCAAGCGTGAAGCACGCATGGAACTCGGAATTCCCGACGGAGAGATGGCTCTTCTCTTCGTCGGCCAGCATATCTGGGAAAAAGGTCTTGATATCGTCGTTGAGACACTCCGCCTCATTAAAGAGGATGTCAGATTCAGAATGAACTTCATTGGTACGGGTTATGCCTTTGACGAGATACAGAAGAGAATCGATAATTATGGACTCGGCGATCGCGTGACTCTTCACGGCGTCATATCAGACAGAACTGTGCTCAGCCGATACTATGCGGCTTCGGATCTCTTTCTGTTCCCTTCATTTTATGACAATGCTCCTCTCGTGATACGCGAGGCCGCAGCCATGGGCACGCCATCTGTGCTTCTTCGCGGATCGACAGCATCGGAAGTCGTGTCCGACGGGCGCAACGGCTTTCTTGTCGAAAAAAGTCCGGAGCGGTTCGCGGCGCTTGTGCGTCAGCTGGCTTCCGATTCCGGACGTCTGCGCTCTGTTGCCGAATCGGCCCGCGACACGCTCGTCAGAAGCTGGCGAGACGTAGTAGAGGAGGTTTCCGACCGTTATGACACATTGGTGAGGACATACGGCGGGTGTCGCGCATCAGGCAGTTTGTCAGTCTCAATTTAGCTCACAATGAGTGACAAAAACATGACAGTTATGGCATCTTCAGATAAAAAAGCAGACAGTGCCGGAACATCGCCGGGCAAAGCCTTCTCCATGTGGAAAGTGCTTCTGCCTGTTGCTATCGGACTTGGCGTCGTGGCTCTCATGTTCTGGCATGATGCAAAAGGGGAAAACCTGGAGCAGGTATGGCGGGGTGTCCACTTCACCCCCTGGGCAGTGTTCTGTATCTTCCTTGCCATAATCTGCATGGGGATACGCGATTTCGGACTTACCTGGCGTTTTCGCGCTCTTACCGACCGCAAGCTGAAATGGGGGCAGGCATGGACTGTCGACATGATGTGCGAGTTCACGAATTGCGTGACTCCTTCTGCAGTGGGGGGCAGTTCTCTGGGTCCTGTCTATCTTAATTCGGAAGGAGTGGATTTCGGACGCGCCACAACTCTGATGTTGACCACTCTGTTTATGGATGAGCTGTTTTTTGTGCTCGCTTGTCCGGTAATTGTGCTGTTTACCGCCTCATCCGATATATTCAGTTCGGGAGGCGAAGGTTTTTCGCATGGTATAAAATACACGTTCTGGGCAGTCTACGCATTCATTGCCGCGTGGACATTTCTGCTTTTCACCGGAATCATATGGAAGCCTGACTGGATAAGGCGTCTGCTTTCAAAAATCGCATCGTGGCATTGGCTTTCGAGGTTCAGTGCCTCCATAACGTCTCTTGGCGACAACATGGTCGCGACATCTGTAGAATTGCGCAGCAAGCCTTTTCGTTTCTGGGTCGAGGTGTTCTGCGGAACCGCGCTGGCGTGGACAGCCAGATATTTTGTGGTCAATGCCCTGTTTCTCGGATTTCTGCCAGGAACAGACAGGTATCAGTGGATTATTCTCGCGCGGCAGTTTGTAATCTGGGTTGTGCTTATGGTAAGTCCGACGCCGGGAGGAGCAGGGCTTAGCGAGTGGCTTTTCTCGAATTATTACGGAGATCTTGTCGGCACAGCGGGAATGGCGCTGATCATGGCAATTTTCTGGCGTCTCATAACGTATTATCTATATCTGGTGATCGGTGTCGTGATTGCGCCAGGATGGCTTAAAAGATATTATGCCAGAATTCATGCGCGACGTGCGGCGTCGGACGCCCGACAGGATAATGTTAAGACCCCATCCCACAAAAAATGTTAATGCAGGGGCGGCGTCTTTTCGAGGAAATTGCGCAAGTTGAAGAGGGAGTGTAGCGGGCTACACGACCGATGAGACTTGGCGGAATTTACCGAAAAGACGCCGGGCAGGGGTAACTTGAATAAATTTTAGTTAAAACAACTATTAAAATGAACACCCCTCCGGCTAA
>CAMWRV010000061.1 GCA_947176745.1 uncultured Muribaculaceae bacterium | reverse complement strand
AACGACTATTTGACCGACATGCTACTTAAGGCCAAATTTTGATGCGGTTGCCCCGCATGTCTGCCGAGGCGGTTATTTCACAAAAACAGAGAAAATAATCGGATTCGGGCGCGTCCTGAATATGGATTTTCAGCAACATGCAACGAATTATGACAAAATTTTTGTAATTTTGTAATCTGATAAGCAGTTGCCAGAAGCCGACAAGTGTGCGGTTCTTGTTTCCGACTGCACATATCTCTTGTTTATAATCAATTGTTTTGCAAAAGCCAAGATAATGTTGACTTCAAAAGAAATTAGAGAGTCCTTCAAGAACTTCTTCAAAGAGAAAGGACACAAAGTGGTGCCGTCCGCACCGATGGTACTCAAAGACGATCCTACCCTGATGTTTACAAACGCGGGCATGAACCAGTTCAAGGACATTATCCTTGGCAACCGCGCTGCAGAAAGCCGACGGGTCACAGACAGCCAGAAATGTCTTCGCGTGTCGGGAAAGCACAACGACCTTGAGGAGGTCGGCCACGACACATATCATCACACCATGTTCGAGATGCTCGGAAACTGGTCGTTTGGCGACTACTTCAAGAAAGAGGCCATCGACTGGGCTTGGGAATACCTTGTAGATGTATTGAAGCTCAATCCTGATCGCCTTTACGCCACTGTATTCGAAGGATATGCTCCCGAGAACCTCGAACGCGACAATGAAGCCGCCTCGATCTGGGAAAGACATCTTCCGGGAAGCCACATCATAAACGGAAACAGGCACGACAATTTCTGGGAAATGGGAGACGTGGGTCCCTGCGGCCCATGCAGCGAGATCCATATTGACCTTCGAAGCGACGAAGAGAGAGCAAAAGTAGACGGAGCTTCTCTGGTCAACAAAGACAACCCTCTGGTGATCGAGATCTGGAATCTCGTCTTCATGCAGTACAACCGCATGGCCGACGGACATCTTGAGCCGCTTCCCGCCAAAGTGATAGATACCGGCATGGGCTTCGAGCGCCTCACCATGGCTCTTCAGGGGAAGAAGTCAAACTACGACACTGACATTTTCACTCCTATAATATCAAAGATATCCGAGATCTCCGGAAAGGAATATGGCAAGGATGAGAAAGTCGATGTGGCGATGCGCGTCGCTGCAGACCACGTGCGCACCATCGCATTCTCTATCGCCGACTCGCAGTTGCCTTCTAATGCCAAGGCGGGATATGTGATCAGAAGAATCCTGCGTCGAGCCGTCAGATACGTCTACACATTCCTCGGTCAGAAAGAGGCGACTCTCTACAGACTTATCGATACGCTCGTCGATCAGATGGGAGATGCCTATCCTGAACTCCCGGCACAGAAAGACCTTATCAAAAAAGTTATCAAGGAGGAGGAGGAATCATTCCTCAGGACTCTTGACAATGGAATCAGACTTCTCGACTCGCTTGTAAAAAAAGCTACTGAAAACAAGAAGAGCGTGCTTGACGGAGCCGATGCATTCGTGCTTTATGACACATACGGTTTCCCGCTTGACCTCACGGAACTTATACTCCGCGAACAGGGCATGACTGTAGACAAAGAGGGATTCGACAGCCACATGAAGGCTCAGAAAGAGCGTGCCCGGAGTGCCGCAGCCGTTGAAGCCACCGACTGGACCGAGGTCAATGCAGGCGATGAGGAATTTGTAGGATACGACGAGACCGAATGCAAGACCAGAATCCTCAAATACCGCAAAGTAAAGCAGAAAGGCAAGGAGTACTATCAGATCATGCTGACACGCACTCCGTTCTATGCGGAGATGGGCGGACAGGTAGGCGACAAAGGCGTGCTTGTTTCTCCCGATGGAGAAACAATAGAGATTTTCGATACAAAGAAGGAAAACAACGTCGCCATTCACCTCTCAAAGAAAATGCCTGCCGACGTATCAGCCGAATTCACCGCGAGGATTGATCTTAAGGCTCGTCGCGCCACATCTGCGAACCATTCGGCGACGCACCTCATACATGAGGCTCTCCGTGAAGTACTCGGCACACATGTGGAGCAGAAAGGCTCATATGTATCACCCGATTCCCTTCGTTTTGACTTCTCGCATTTCCAGAAGGTGACACCGGAAGAGATCCGCAAGGTAGAGCACATAGTGAATGAAAGAATCCGCATGGCGATGCCTCTTGAAGAGTGCCGCGATCTCCCGATTGCCGAGGCCCGCGAAATGGGAGCCATGGCATTGTTCGGAGAGAAATATGGCGACAAAGTAAGAGTGGTCAAATATGGCACTTCCGTAGAACTTTGCGGCGGAACCCATGTGGCCAACACCGGCAATATAGGCATGGTGCGAATTGTCAACGAAAGTTCGATCGCTGCGGGCATACGCCGCATCGAGGCCGTGTCAGGATCGGGAATGGAGAAAATGATGGATGACCTCCAGGACGTGATGACAGATCTGCATTCACTGCTCGGAACCTCCGGCGACCTCCGTGCAACCGTAAAGAAGGCCATGTCGGAAAACTCTGACCTCCGCAAACAGGTAGAGGAGTTTGTGGCAGAGCGCACGGCCATGATAGCCAAAGACATCAAGGCTAACGCTGTCATCGCGAACGGCGTCACCCTTTATCGCCTTTCCGGCATCAGGATCCCAGAGGTTGTGAAGAACATAGCGTTCATTCTGCGCAAGGAATCAGAAGGGCCGTCAGTCTTCCTCGCGGATACTCTCAATGCCGACCGCCCGACACTAACTCTCATGATCAGCGATGATCTTGTGAAGGAAGGATACAATGCCTCACAGATCATACGCGAAGCTGCAAAGTTGATGAAAGGCGGAGGTGGAGGCCAGCCATTTTTCGCTCAGGCCGGCGGTAAAGACGCTTCCGGTCTGTCGGCAGCCGCCGACAAGGCTCTTGAGCTTCTCAGCCTCAGATAAAAACCGGAACTAAAACCGGAACTAAAACCGGGAGAGGAATTGATGTACCGCACATTATCCTCTCCCGGTTATCTTATACCACATCTCTGATATATTTCACGAATCTGACCCGATAGGCTTCAGGTGGCACATATACTGCCCTTTTCCCTTTGTCATTCTCCAATATGACACTGCATTTACCTGGCATGTGTGATAGCAGGCAGTACATGAAACGCAATCTTTCCCCCATACCGGGCGACCGGATTCCAGCCTGACATTATGCACCGGACAAGCCTTGACACACAATCCGCAGCCTACGCAACTGTCAGACACATGCCATTTCTCCGGAGATATTCCCCACCGTCTGAAAAGAGGATATATCAGTCTGGATTTGAGTCTTGGCCATTTGCCTCTTACTACGTCGGATTTCCATGCTTCTGCCGATATGGAATCGGCGATATGCCTGATCCGCGAAGCGGAATCAATCAACTTCTTGCTCGCTATCTCATTGCTGTCAACATCAAAGCCCGGAAGCAGCACATAGTTGTTCGGCATCGTGACACTCCACACTGCCTTTACATCAACGCCTCTCTTTCTCCATTCATCACGGAACATCTCAGGAGCCATCGCAGTCTCGTCTCCACAAGTACACACCATTATGACAGCGGTGTCTCTCTTCCTGATATCTTCTACGAGACTGTCATTAAAACCTCTTATGTATTCTGCTACAAGCGGTGGGATTCCCCATGAATATACCGGAAAAACCATTATCAGAGTCCTGCCGGCTTCTTTTATTTCATGAACAGGTGTGTCTGTCAAGGACAAAACGGGCTGATGAAGCAGATTCCCCAAAGAGAGAGCCACATGCCGGGAGTTGCCGGTACCTGAAAAATAAAGAATCATATCAAGTGAACAGTTTGAAAATCATTTCCCTCATCAGATCGAATTCATTAAGATAAGAGCCTATGCCTTTCGACTTGGCATCAAATTCCCTGATATGATGGATCGCCTTCACCGCTTTTGCCGGAGGATAGTTCCGCATTCCGTCCTTAAGTCCGCGCAACTGGATTGCCGAGCGGAATCCGAATTCCGATTTAAGCGATTCATCAGACTTGTCGGCAAGATAATGAGCGGCCACCACATTGGAGAAATAATTGAAGATAAGCCCGGTTGTGACAACTGTCGGATTGGTTTTCGGGTTGCTCTCAAAATAATTCACGATTCTGATAGCCTTTGGATAATCTTTCGATGACAATGCATTCAGCAGTTCAAAGTTGTTATAATCTTTCGAAATGCCTATATTTCTCTCTACATCCTCGCAGGTGATTCTTCCCTCACCTCCTTTGATCGATATGAGCTTGCTGATTTCACCAAAGAGCTTGCTGAGGGGAGCGCCGATATATTCGCAAAGCATTTTAAGCGCTTTTTCCTCAATCTGCACACGTCGCGATGCGCAATAATCTCTTGCATGAGACTCAAGCTCATAATCACGCGGCACATCACTGCGGAAAACCACCGCCCCGCTTTCTTTGGCAGCCTTCATAAGTTTTGAAGAGGCTGTGAAAGGATCGCCCTTGTATACAATGACAAAAACAGTGTTCATATTGGGACGAGACACATATGGAGCAAACCTTTCAAGTTGCGACTTGGCCTGCATCATGCTCTGACCCTCTTTCAGAATGACGAGTTTGCGCTGTGCCATGACGGGAAACTGTTGTGCGGTCGCCACAACGTAGTCTATATCAGCGTCATTACCATAGAACACATTGAAGTTGAAATCGCGGTCACTCTCGGCAATCACATATTTTTCAAGATTCTCCACTATCAGGTCTATGTAGTAAGCCTCCTCGCCCATCAGAATGTAGACCGGACTGCAGTCTCCTTTCCTGATTGCGGATATTATTTCCCGGATTCCGGTATCATTCGCTTTTTTTGCCATAATCTTTCAAAATAAAAAAACGCTTCCAGAAGAACGCAATAAAAATTACTGTAATGACCGCACTTGCCAGACACAGGTACGGCGACCACTCGATTATCTGATCCGAGTTCCCCTCTCCTGCCGGGATATAGCCTCTATTAACGAGCCACGCTGCCACAACAACAACCGAATTGTTAAGAGCATGCGCAAAAGATGCAACCCATATCGAACCGGTATACCAGTAAAGATATCCAAAGAACGCACCAAGAATAAATCGTGGGACAAAGCCGTAAAACTGGAAATGCACTGCGCTGAAGATGAAGGCAGCAATACAGACAGCCACATCTCGACGCACTCCCGAAGAGGTCAGAGCTTTCTGAAGACCGGCCCTGAAAAACATCTCCTCGGCAAATCCTGTTATGCATCCCACGACTATCACTCCCGAAATGAGACCCCATACCGAACTGTCACCCAAAACCATTGTTGTAGTCTGAGTAGCCGTTTCCTCCCATTCGCGAAACTTGTCTGCCAAGCCGTTCATGGACGCCGGAAGAGAGACAGAACTGTTCCATTCGACTACTGCGTCTACGGCAGGCGTCATTATCGCCATCAATATCACGACTCCCGCATACTGGCGAAAAGAGGTGCGCGCGTCACACCCGACATACCTGGCAGCGGAATCCGAATAAAGCAAAGCGGTGATGAACGCAGGACAGACAAAAGCGAGCAGCGACTGCAGCACTGATCCGGCGAGAAACAGATCCCTGCTGTCGGCAAACACATGTACGCAGACGGATCTCAGTAGCCCGGCGGTGATGAGCATGACGAAAAAAGATAGCAGCAGAGTTGTCAGCTTCCCCTGAAGAGAGGGAGCAAGCAGAGGCTGTCGGGAAGTTTGTCCGTAATTCATAATGCAAATATAATCAATCCTGCACTAATAAGCCCCATTTAAACCAAAAATGTTACCATAGAATTCGATCCGTTTCGATCCGTATCGCCATGAATTGACAAATTACATCAGAATGAATCCGGGAAGGTCTGATAATCCAATATATCGTTATAAAACCAAAAGAATGAAAAAGACGTTGTCTATATTTGAAATTTTAATTAACTTTGCAAATGGATTTCGAGGATATATCTCTCGAGAGAAGGCATAACAGACAGCCGCAGGGTGGACAACATCCGCAGCAGCCGCAGTCTTCCGATAGAATAACCCTGTTACAGAGTCCTTTAATCATACAAGCTGATTAATAACAAAACCGTTCACAATCGATGGGACTTTTTTCATTTACTCAGGAAATAGCGATGGACCTCGGCACGGCCAACTCCATCATCATTCATAATGACAAGATCGTTGTCGACGAGCCAAGCGTCGTTGCGATCGAAAACAAGACCGACAAGCTCCTCGCAGTCGGCACAAACGCCCACCAGATGGAAGGCAAGGAGCCTCCCGGCATCCGCACCATCCGACCGCTGCGCGACGGAGTAATAGCAGACTTCAATGCCGCGGAGCAGATGATCAGAGGCATGGTCAAGATGGTCAGCTCAAAACGCCGCTGGTTCTCCCCCTCTCTCCGCATGGTGGTCTGCATTCCTTCGGGATCGACAGAAGTGGAGATCCGCGCTGTCCGCGACTCAAGCGAACATGCAGGAGGCCGCGACGTGTATATGATTTATGAGCCGATGGCGGCCGCACTCGGCATCGGTCTTGACGTAGAGGCGCCTGACGGAAACATGATCGTCGACATAGGCGGAGGATCGACAGAAATCGCCGTGATATCGCTCGGAGGAATTGTCAGCAACAAGAGTATCCGTATCGCCGGAAACGACCTTACCGCCGACATTCAGGAGCATATGGGGCGTGTGCACAATCTCAAGGTCGGCACGACAATGGCCGAACAGATCAAGATCAATGTAGGCTCGGCGCTTCCGGTGCTCGACAATCCGCCGGAACCATATCTGGTATGCGGCCCTAACCGCATGACGTCGCTTCCGATGGAAGTGCCTGTCACATACGAGGAGATCTCGCACTGCATCGACAAGACAATAATCAAGATGGAGAATGCGATTCTCGCGGCGCTGGAGCAGACACCGCCCGAACTCTATGCCGACATAGTCAGGAACGGCATTTATCTTGCCGGCGGCGGCGCTCTCATGAGAGGCCTTGCCAAACGTTTCTCCGACAAGATTCGCATCGAATTCAAGATTGCCGAAGATCCGTTGCACGCAGTTGCGAAAGGAACAGGCATCGCACTCAAAAATATCAACAGATTCTCATTCCTGATCAGATAGGCCGGCCTCGCCGTTGCCTTTCCCTCCGGAAAAGCGGACATGAGGAACATCCTAAACTTCATATTCAGATATTCCAAGTGGTTCGTCTTCACTTTCTATGTGCTGACGAGTTGCATACTGCTGGTAGACAACAACGTCTACCAGCAGTCGGTATATCTTACCTCTGCCAACGGTCTGACCGGGAATATCTACGGACTCTGGGCACAGGTTACAGGCTACTTCCATCTCAAGACCATCAACGAGAGTCTGCAGGCCGCCAACGCCGATCTTCAGAATCAGGTTCTGAATCTTAAAAGCCAGATGTCGGAGCTGCGCATCGCAAAAGACGACTCCCTTATAGAGAGCAAGAATCTGCCCAGATTCGGCTATGTGGCCGCAGCCGTGATCAACAACAACACGCGCCATCCGAGAAACTACTTCACCATAAACCGCGGACGGCTCGACGGCATCGAGCCGGGAATGGGGGTCGTGGACCAGAACGGAATCGTGGGTATTGTCAACGTGAGCGGCGACCATATGTCGCGGGTGATATCTCTTCTCAACGAGACACAGCGGTTTTCAGTAAAGCTCAAGGGATCGAGCTTCATAGGCTCGCTCAACTGGAAAGGTCGCGACGCGACGATCGGATATGTCGAGGAGATTCCGAGACACGCTGTCTACAAGACAGGAGACACTATTGTGACCAGCGGCTATTCGACAACATTTCCCGAAGGAATACCTGTCGGTATTGTTCTGAACAGAGTCCACAGTGACGACGACAGCTTCTTCACCTTTAAAGTCAGGCTAATCTCTGACTTCAAGGCTCTCAGCACGGTCAGAGTGATCAAAGACGTATACAAAAGCGAGATAGACTCTCTGGCCACATTCGACATCAAGACTGAATAGGATGGACAAAAGCATAATCTCAAATATCGTGATTCTGGCGTGCCTGGTTCTGGTTCAGGTTCTTGTCTGCAACAATATAATGCTCTTCAATGTGGCCATGGCATTCGTGTTCATATATGTCATCATACGGCTTCCAATGGACCTGAGCGTGAACTGGCTGCTGACATGGGCTTTTTTCTCCGGGCTGACGGTCGACGCGTTCGCCGACACTCCCGGAGTCAACTCTCTGGCGTGCACACTGCTTGCCATGCTCAAGAGACCCATGCTATACGCATATATCCCGCGTGACGACCGCACCAAGAACATTGTGCCATCGCTCTCGTCTCTCGGATTCGCAGTCTATGGCAAGTACCTTCTTTCAATGTCGACCGTGTACTGTCTGCTTGCCTTCACGATCGAATATTTCAATTTTGCCGATGTCAGGGAAATCGTCATAATGTCGGTGGCAAGCGCCGTGCTCACATTCCTGATTCTTCTCGGCGTCGACAGTCTGATGGCAAGAAAAGACCATTGACGTCAAACAAGCATTCATGAGAAAAGACTACACATTAGAAAAGCGGAAATACGTAATTGGCGGATTCATCACTCTCATTGTGATAATATATGTGATCCGCCTTTTCGGGCTGCAGGTCGGAGATGTGAAATACAAGGAAAGTGCCGACAGCAACGCCTTTCTCAGGCGTGTCATTTATCCGGCGCGCGGTCTTGTGTATGACCGTAAAGACAGGCTTGTGGTATTCAATAAGCCGGCCTACGACGTCATGATAATCCCCAAGGATGTAGTGGAATTCGACACAGCCATGCTGTGCGAGTCTCTCGGCATAACCCGCCAACAGCTTGCCGAAAGGTGGGCAGACATGAAAGACACGCACAAGAACCCCGGATATTCCGCATACACGCCCCAGAAACTTATCTCACATCTTTCACAGGAAGATTACGGAAAACTTCAGGAGAAACTCTATCTTCTTCCCGGCTTCTTTATCCAGAAGCGTACAGTCAGGGAATATGCATATGACTGCGCCTCGAACGTCCTTGGGAACATCCGTGAGGTATCGGCCGACGATATAGAGAAAGACCGTTATTACAGGCGGGGCGACTACACCGGCGACCTCGGCATAGAAAAGAGCTATGAAAAGGCTCTGCGCGGCCAGAAAGGAGTGGAAATACTCATGAAGGACGCATATGGGCGCATCAAGGGAAAATACGAAAACGGCATCCACGACGAGGCTCCGGTTTCCGGCCATAACCTCAAACTGTCGCTTGACATAGAACTGCAGAAATATGGCGAGGAACTGATGCGAAACAAGATCGGTGCCATCGTAGCCATAGAACCGGAAACCGGAGAGATACTCGCACTTGTCACATCGCCCAATTACGAGCCGTCGCTTCTTGTAGGACGAGAAAGAGGCAAGAATTATGCCGAACTTGTGAAAGACCCATACAAACCATTGTATGACCGCTCGATCCAGGGCGCATACCCTCCAGGTTCTACTTTCAAGCCGACGCAGGGACTGATTTTTCTGCAGGAGGGTGTCGTGACCACTTCTACGATGTATCCCTGTTACCACGGCTATGTCAACGGCCTTCGCGTCGGATGTCATGGCCATGCATCGCCAATTGCGCTAAAACCGGCGTTACAGACATCATGCAACGCATATTTCTGCTGGGGTTTCAAGAACATGATCGACCGCCGCGGCACCAAACCCGGAGATCAGTTCACCAAATGGAAGAACTATATGGTCGAGATGGGATATGGCTACAAACTTGGTGTCGATCTGCCCTCCGAAAGCCGCGGTTTTATCCCGAACACTGATTTCTACAGCAAATCATTCAGAGGAGCCAACTGGACGGCCAACTCCATCATCTCCGTGGCCATTGGCCAGGGAGAGGTGCTTGCCACTCCCCTCCAGATAGCTAATCTCGGAGCGACAATCGCAAACCGGGGCTGGTTCCGTACTCCCCATGTCGTAAAAGAGATCGCCGACAGTGCCATCGACAGCAAATACAATGTGAAGCACCAGCCTCACATCAAACGCCAGTACTATGAGGATGTGGCGGAGGGCATGCGCATGGCTGTGCTTGGCGGTACATGCCGCCTCGCCAATATCCCGGGACTCGACGTATGTGGCAAGACAGGAACCGCACAGAATCCGCATGGCCGCGACCACTCGGCGTTCATGGGTTTCGCTCCATACAATAACCCCAAGATAGCGATTGCCGTCTATGTGGAGAACGCCGGTTTCGGTGCCACATTCGGTGTGCCGATAGGATCTCTGATGATCGAGAAATATCTCAAAGGTGAGATCGACCCGTCGCGCAAATATATCGAAGAAAGGATGTTGAACTCTAACACAATCATAGGAAGTGGTGTCAAAAAACACTGACGCAGGCGTTTCGGTATTCAAGGCCATCGACTGGGTCACAATTGTCATATATCTTGTTCTTGTGTCGTTCGGGGCTGTCAGCATATATGCGGCAAGCTACGATTTCGACAACGCAAGCATTTTCGACTTCAATGAGTCATCGGGAAAGCAGGTGGTATGGATCGGCCTGTCGATAGTGATCGGATTCATGATCATGCTTACCGACTACAGGATATACAAGACATACGCCTACCCCATCTATATCGTGGTTCTGTTTGTACTGCTTGTCACGATATTTATTGCACCGAATATAAATGGGTCGCATTCTTGGCTGAAGCTCGGTCCTGTCAGTCTTCAGCCTGCCGAGTTCGGCAAATTCGCCACATCGCTCGCACTCGCCAAACTGTTTGACTCCTACAATTTCACCCTCAACGCCAAGATAAGCAATTATTTCCGTGCCCTGATAATCATTTTTCTGCCTATCATCCTGATTCTGCTCCAGAGCGAGACAGGAAGCGCTCTCGTATATCTGTCATTCATTTTTGTGCTCTACAGGGAGGGAATGAGCGGACTTGTGCTGTTTTCTGTTCTTTGTGCCGTCACATTTTTTGTGGTGGCGGTCAAATTCGCCGAACCCCTCGTTCTCGGAATACCGGCCGGAGAGTTCACCGTCTTCCTTCTGATCATGCTTACTTTCGCGCTAATGCTTCTGTTCTACTGCAGAGACATAATAATAGCGCGGAACGTGATCTACGGATTTGCGGGCTCCGGAGTGATCGTGGCCGCTCTTGAACTCTGCGGAGTGCAGGTAAACGGATATGCATACTTCATATCGATCCTGCTTCTCGGAGCAGCATACACGGCCATTGCGATGTTCAGACACCGCATCACGAAGTTTCTGATCACAATCGGCTTCGCCATTACTTCCGTGCTCTTTCTCTTCTCGGTTAACTACGTGTTCAACAACGTGCTCCAGCCCCATCAGCAGATGCGTATCAAGGTCGCTCTCGGCATAGAAGAGAATCTGCGTGGAGCCGGATACAATGTGAACCAGTCAAAAATCGCCATCGGATCCGGCGGCGTCACCGGAAAGGGCTTCCTCAACGGCACTCAGACCAAATTGAAATATGTGCCCGAACAGCATACCGACTTCATTTTCTGCACAATCGGCGAAGAAGAAGGATTCATCGGGTCAACACTTGTGCTCGCACTCTTCCTCGGACTGATTCTCAGACTTATACACATTGCCGAAAGACAGCGTACGGCATTCGAGAGGGTTTATGCCTATTGTGTCGTATCAATTCTGATATTCCACCTCGGAATCAACGTCGGCATGGTAATAGGGCTATGCCCTGTCATAGGTATACCTCTCCCCTTCTTCAGCTACGGTGGATCGTCGCTATGGGGATTCACAATCCTGCTCTTCATTTTGCTTCGGCTTGACGCCGCCCGCAAGGAGAGGATGGATTAGATCATGACAGACGACAGATCCGGGATTATTTGGTGGATTAGGGAGAATGAGTTAATTTTGTATTTATGGAATTCAAACTTGAAGCGCAGACAAACGGCAGCAACGCCAGAGCTGGTATAATAACGACAGACCACGGACAGATACCGACACCTATATTCATGCCCGTAGGCACTGTCGGCAGTGTGAAAGCCGTACACGCCCACGAACTTCGCGAAGACATCGACGCCAGAATAATTCTCGGCAACACATATCACCTTTATCTCCGCCCCGGACTTGATATACTGAAAAAGGCGGGGGGACTTCACAGATTCAACAGCTGGGACAGACCCATCCTTACTGATTCGGGCGGTTTTCAGGTTTTCTCTCTTGCCGCCAACCGCAAGCTGCATGAAGAGGGCGCATGGTTCCGCAGTCACATCGATGGCAGCAAGCATCTGTTCACCCCGGAAGGTGTCGTCGATATCGAACGTGCGATCGGAGCTGACATAATGATGGCTCTTGACGAATGCCCTCCCGGCACATCAGACTGC
>CAMWRV010000060.1 GCA_947176745.1 uncultured Muribaculaceae bacterium | reverse complement strand
CCCGAGGGCTATTTTGGTGGTAAAATCGTCATTTTGGGTGGCTTTGCTCCGGAAATTTCTACCGTTTCAAAGCCCCCAAAACTGGGTGGTCATGCTCCGGAGCATCCATGAAGATGCAAATGTGCTGATAACACATTCTCCCGCCTACGTACCTTCTACTCCATACAAAAGTTAAAGCAGCGGTAGCACATACCCGGAATTCGCGACACATGAATTAACATTTTAGCAAAACATGTTTTATAACATCCGGATAAATTTTGAAATGCGTTCGCCGCGTTGTAATTTTGCAATACCAAATAGCAGTCATACTGACCTTGGTAGAATTTAGTTAAAGTTAAAAATCAGCAAACCTTAATACCGAAAGCTTTAAGTCTAATACCGGAAAAACGGAAGAACGAAGAAATGCAAACAACAGGGTAATTGATTATTATTATTGACCTTAATCGAAACCAGACAGATTCCGACGGGAAGTCGACAATCTTCTAAACGGGCCGGATGCTCCAGCATCCGGCCCGTTCAACATTATAGCCCAGCACATAGGTCCCGTCTCCCGGCAGGTTCTTTGCTCCATTCCCGAAGGAACAGTCAGACCCGATCCTCTGAATCCGATGCCTTCGCGTCGTATTCTTCAGGATCGGGTCTGAAGCGACAGAAGAGGTCTGGCTCAGACCTCTTCTGCAAAACGACGGCTCATCTGACGATGACCTTGAATGTTCGGCTTCCTGCCTGGACGATATATACTCCCGCTGACACGTCATACGCCTTGCGGTCTGAATCTGCGGTGTCGGCAAATACGACACATCCGTCGGATCCGATGAGCCTTATTTCTTTACCCGATGCTCCGGTGACTGTGATTCCACCCTTTATGGCGAATGCCCTGATTGCTCCGGATTCGATTTCTGCCACCGACGAGGGCGACAGTTCCACGATGTTGGAGTAACCTGACTCTCCGTGAGTATAGACGGCAGTGACGGCATAGGTATTAACCCTGTTTTCAGGAGTTCTGTCGGTGAAAGTGAATGTGCCGGCATCGACAGACCCGATCTTGATGTTGTCGCGGTATACGTTGTATCCCGACACAGAAAGAGGTTTGACAGGGGCGTCGGCTCTTACAAAAGAGATGTCGTCTATGGCAAGCAGAAACTTGTCGCGCGACGTATGGCGTATGGCGAAATGCCTTGTGCCCTCCGGCACCATGAAGGCCACCTGTTCCCAGCGCATGAACGCCTCTTCCTTGATCCCCTCGACTTTTATGAATGATTCCGCCGACATGTCGGTGGTCGAATAATACACCTCGAATGTCTCGAATCCGTAATTGGGGATAGGCGTTTTGGCGAAGAACGATATGATCTGTGCGTCGCCCGACAGCTCCGGTGATATCAGCCAGTCATCGTTTTCGCCGTCTGTATCCTGGAAGGAGACAAGATACTGCTCGCCGGTGTGCGGAAGCAGCGCGTCAAGTCCGGTCTGCGATCCCACTCCGCATTTTTCAGGATTGAAGACCTGATATGCGTGCGGATAGGTGGCGTTCATAAACTCGATCGGTGTGCCTCCGAATGTTATCCCGAATGTGCCACCTTCTCCGTCGATGTCGCGGAGAGTCCAGTCGCCGATGTTGTCGATGATGAACGATGTGTAGTCCTCGAAACTCTCGACAGTAAGCTCAGGCGCGAGCCCCTCCTCGGGAGCAGACCAGCACAACGTTATGCCGCTGTCTTCAGTCGAACCCGCGAGATCGGTCACGACAGGATAGTCGTTGGTTACAATAAGAACATTGCGTTCCTCCGATACGTTGTTGGCCGGATTCTGGTCGGCGTCGTAGTTGATCACGGCCTGATAGACGGCGGCCGGAGCATCCTCGAATGTCGGGGTGACAGTCAGCTCGAAGGCTGCCTGCGCGTCAGGCTGCAGTGAAACTCCTTCGGCCGACGCCACGACGTTTCCTCCCGACACGATGTCGATCGTATAGCCGGAGGCCGGTTTTGAACCTCTGTTCACTACCACGCCGCCGAACGCCGCCGACTGTCCGAACGGAATGCTGCCGGGCGTGTCAAATTCGATCAGTTCGAGATTGTGTTCAAGCTCGTCATAGATCCGCAGGCAGTCTATATACAGATTGTGCCTCCAGTTGTCAGACTGCGGCGATACGCCTCTGAGTCCGAATGCCACGAATGGCTCAGCACCGATAAGAGACTCAAGCGACACCTTCAGCTCGCACCAGCCCTCCGGCAGTGAGGCGTCGGAAAGGTCAGCTGTCCCGATCGGAGTCCAGTTGGCGTAATCGGAGGTGGCAAGAACCTCTATCACATTCTCCTGCTGCATGTCGTTGTAGAACATGAACGACATTACTGGGTTCACAGTACCGGCAAGTCTGAAGCGTCCCGTATAGATCAGGCTTGACTCGCCGGGTCCTTTGGGCGAGAACACCGCCATGCCGTTGTCGTCGTCATAGTTGGCGAAATTGATCGAACGTGTGGTCATATACCATCCCGTCTCCGTGGTCGAACTGATTCCCCACGGATTGTTCGATGCTGTACCGTTGGGGAACGACTCCTTGAACGGAAGCGTGAAGAAACCGTCTCCCAGAACGATACCGTTGGAATAAGTGCCGTAGCCTGTTCCTGCGGCGTTGCGCGGATACACGACGTAACTTACTATGCCCTGGCCGTTGATGCTGAATGATGCGAGATCGTCGGTAATGGTCGTTCCGGTCGCGTCATATGCCAGAAGAGTCTTGTCCGACCTCATGATCATGTAGGTCATCGCGTCAGGATCTACATAACCGCCATCCTCTCCCTTCTGGGGAGCGTTCCACGTCAGTATGATCCGGCCTCCGCTGTATGTTGCGGTAAGATCCGTGACGGTTCCGGGCACGGTCACGCCTGTGTAGACCGAAGCGACGGCTTCCAGTCCCTGTCCGGCATGATTGAATGTCTTGACGCGTATCTCGTTGTCTCCCTGTAGTGTCGGCACGGTGACTGTAACGGATGATCCGGGAACGGGCGCCGGGTTGTCGACGGTCGCTTCCTTCTGGCCGTTTACATAAATCTCGGCCTTGTCGAGCGATTCCAGAGGTTCTCCGTTGATGGCTTTTGAGGGTGCGGTGAATGTGACGATGGCCGACAGGCTGCCGTTTTCACCGGCTGTGACCGTCAGATCTGAAGGAGCTTCAGGAGCGAGCGCCTGTCCGGCCTCTGTCACCTCGATATAGTGGAGTTCGAGCCGGTTCATCTGCGGGTCGCTCATCGCGTGTATGCCTACATGCCAGAGCCCGTCGTCCGCCGGCGACACGTAGGTCTCGAAAGTGCGCTCCACATCGGGGTTGCTGTAATCGTCAGAGGTTATCACCGTAGGCTCTATGAGCTGAGTCGACATGGCCTCCACTGTCGGCGCATTGCCGAACATGACTTCGAGAGTTTCCGGAAGAGAGCGTTTTGACCTGGTCGAGATCCTGACGCGATATGTCTTGTCGGAATCAAGCATAAGGGCCGGCGAGAAGAGCCAGTCATCCTTCGGGTTTGTGAAGTCGTAGTCGCACATCGCGCAGCCGTAAGAGTCGGAATATACCCACGTGTATCTGTCGCCTGCCACGTTGACCACGGTGTAGAGAGGGAATGTCGCGGACGACGAGAAATCGTCGCTCCACGGCACGACGCAGTAAGATCCGGTCACGACCGCATTCGACAAGCTTGACGGCCCCTCGATGTCAGCTGCCTTGGGCGTGACTTCATAAGACCATGTGGTCAGTTCGTCGCCCGATATCTTGTCGGAGCACACCGTGGCCGATGTCATGGCGATGAGCTTGTTGTCGGGAAGACGGCGTACAGTATATGTCAGGTCATTCGGATTGAAGTAACCCCCGTTGAGGGTTGCCTCCGGAGCTGTCCATGTGATGGTGATGTGTCCGTTGTCATCTTTTGCGGCACTGAGGTTTCCTACGGCTTCGGGGGCGTCGAATCCGACGAACGCGTCGGTGTGTTCGGCCGGACCGCTTCCTGCGGAGTTAGAGGCCCGGACAGTGAATCTGACATTGCCGGCCGGAGATTCTACCGTCGCGCTGACATGCTCGGCGGCCATGGCCGAGCCTTTCTTGATCTCTTCACCGTTGGCCTCGATAGTGTAGTTGAGCATGCCGTCGAGGCTTTCTCCACCATATGTTCTTGATGGCATTGTGAACTTGACGTTTCCTTTGAGGCTGCCTCCGCTGAAATCGGCCGTCAGGTCTGTCACCTTGTCGGGCGCGCCCAGATCGGCCTTGAGCTCGGGAACGTATATGCCCATCAGAAACTCATTGCCCGGAAACATGTTGACAAGCTCCGTCGCTCCGGTGAGGGTGTTCACCCGCCACAGGCCGGTGGAGCCGTCTGAAAGTTCGGCACTCAGATACATATGCCCATGCTGGAGGTCGAATGCGGCAGACTGAGGAGCGAAAGAGAGATCCAGTCCTGTCGACCCGACAAGAGTCGTGGCTCCGCTCTCTTTGTCTACCTTATAAAGGTCGCCGTGGCGGTCTATGCCGAAGAACTGTCCGGAGGCGTCGGCGGCCACACCCAGAAGCGGTTCCTGCATTTCGGTTATGCCCGCTTTGACGTAGGTGTCGGGGTTATACTGTCCCCATATGAAGCCGGTGTATGAGGCGTCTTTCGGAAAGCATCCGTAGATTTTGCCAGTGGTCGGATCGTGGGCCATGTCGATCGGCACATTCTCGATCCTGCCATATCCCGTGCCGGTCTTTTCCCATGTGTTGATGTCGAATTTATAGACATACACGAACTGCATAAATCCCAGATCCTCAATATAGAAACTGATATATGTGTCATCGGCAAGAATGGCGTTGCCGTTGGCAAACAGATCGTCCGACAGTGCGATGGCGCTGAAAGCGTTGTCGGCGAATGTGTACGAATACACTCCCGGCGCGTCCTGATCAAGAAGAGATCCGACAACCTGTATGGCATGCTGCGAGCTTTCCGCCGCAGATCCTGACGGGGGGAGCGAATGGCGATGTACTGTCCCGAACGGACGCAGGCCGCGACCCTTTCTTATGCTGAATGCTGATGATGTCGCGGTTTCCCGGGCAGAGATTATGCGCCCGAAACCGGTCTGGTGTTGAGTCGTCTCCTGTCGGGTCAGATCCGGAAAAGCCGCGTTTGCCGTGATGACCGAGGCTGTAAGCGCGATGGCGGCCGACGTGATTAGTGTTAGCGATTTTTTCATAAGCGAATAGTGTTGTTTTGGTCCGACGATCCGTGAGTGAGAAACTCTTTTCTGAAGATATTAGATAATATGGCGTTTTGAATATCTTCCGCGCTGATGGATGGATAAATGTCGGGATAAATTTAATTACTTGTTCGCAAAGATAACTAATCGCGTCGAAAATGAAATTAATGTAGTTTCAGAAACGATCTCGTGTGGCTGATTCCATAAATTTTGTAAAGAAGGGCTATCTTCCGATCATCTGCTTGCGGAGTTTGCTCAGATACTGAGGAGTGATGCCGAGATATGAAGCTACGGTCTGGAGCGGAACCTCCTGCATTATGTTGGGAAGTTCCCTTACAAGCGACTTGTATTTGTCGATCGCCTCGCCGGTATTGTGTTTCTGTTTCAATTCGAGATAATACTGCTGTGTCTGGCACAGCCTGAGATTCCACATGGCGAATTCGTGGGAGTCCGTCAGAAGTCCGTCGAAATCCTCGCGCTTTATGTGAAGTATTCTTGCCCGGGTGCAAGCCTGGAAAGTGTAGAATGACGGTTCGTCGCGGAAATATGAATGATAGCTCATGAACAGGGTTGGCAATGTCGAGAAGAACGCGGTTTTCTCACGGTCGCCGTCCCAGTAGAAGCATCTGAGTATTCCCTCCATTGCGATGTAGACGTCGGGATTTATGTCACCTTCCGAAATGATGTTGTCCCATTTGTCGAATGTCTTCATTCGTCCCATGTCGATCAGTCGGTCAAGTATGTTTTCTGGAACAGGGTAATCGCATTCTTTCTTAAGAAGTCTTTTCAGAAGAATCCGGTCTTCGGGCAGTATATTGTCAGATTTCATTGCGTGGTTTAGAGCTGGTTTAAGAGTCAGAGGGGAGACGCTCCGGGCGTCTCCCCTCTGCCGATGGTATTGGGTGTGTGTTATTTCTCGAATCCGCGCAGACGCAGAAGTGCTTTCGTGTCGGGTTCGTGGCCGCGGAAGCGTTTGAAGAGAACCATGGCGTCTTCAGTGTCGCCCGATTCAAGAATGTTCTTCTTGAAGCTGGCCGCTGTCTTCTTGTCGAAGATTCCTTTCTGCTTGAAGAGTTCCCATGCGTCGGCCTCAAGAACCTGGGCCCACAGATAGGTGTAGTAACCCGATGCGTAGCCGTCGTCGCCGAAAATGTGCTTGAAGTAGGGTGAGCGGTAGCGGAATGTGATTTCCTCGGGCATGCCGATCTTCTCAGCCACTTCGGCCTCGAACGCTTTCGGATCAGCCACTTCCGCCTCGCCGCCATACATCATGTCGAGCAGAGCCGCGCCAGCGAGCTCTGTGGTGGAAGAGAACCATGGCGTCTTCAGTGTCGCCCGATTCAAGAATGTTCTTCTTGAAGCTGGCCGCTGTCTTCTTGTCGAAGATTCCTTTCTGCTTGAAGAGTTCCCATGCGTCGGCCTCAAGAACCTGGGCCCACAGATAGGTGTAGTAACCCGATGCGTAGCCGTCGTCGCCGAAAATGTGCTTGAAGTAGGGTGAGCGGTAGCGGAATGTGATTTCCTCGGGCATGCCGATCTTCTCAGCCACTTCGGCCTCGAACGCTTTCGGATCAGCCACTTCCGCCTCGCCGCCATACATCATGTCGAGCAGAGCCGCGCCAGCGAGCTCTGTGGTGGTGAAGCCCTGGTTGAATTTTCCAGCCTCCGATATCTTGGCCACAAGCTCGTCGGGTATGACCTCGCCCGTCTTGTAGTGGCGTGCATAAGTCTTAAGCACCTCCGGCTCAAAAGCCCAGTGCTCGTTGATCTGCGAGCACATCTCCACATAGTCGCGGTCCACATTCGTGCCGGCGAGCGATTTGTAGGGGGCGGTGGTCAGCATGCCCTGAAGAGCGTGTCCGAACTCGTGGAACATTGTCTCCACCTCGTCGACCGTGAGCAGAGAGGGTGTCTCGGCTGTCGGGCGCGTGAAGTTGCCGACATTGTAGACGATGGGGCGCTTGTATGAACCGTCGCCATAGAGGCCGGCGCTCTGCATCTGCTCCATCCAGGCTCCCTGACGCTTCGTGTCGCGGGGGAAGTAGTCGCACATCCATACGGCCACGTGCTCGCCCGTCTTGGCGTCGACCACATCAAACACCTGTACGTCGTCCATATACTTGGGGGCATCGGGCATCGGAACCATCTTGACACCATATAGTTTCTCGGTGGCGTCAAACATTCCCTTCATCACGTTGTCAAGCGCGAAATAGGGGCGTATCTCCGCCTCGTCGAGGTCGAACTTCTGTTTCTTCACCTTGTCGGCATAATAATAGTAGTCGTAAGGTGCGATCTTGAAACCTCCGCCGTTGGCGTCGACATAAGCCTGCATGTCGGCCACTTCCTCGCGGCTGCGGTTCACGGCCGGCTCGAAAACCTGCATCAGAAGCTGGGTGGCGGCTTCAGGAGTCTTGGCCATGACACGCGATGTCATCATCTGGGCGAAAGTGTCGAATCCCATGAGATGCGCTTTCTTGTCGCGCAGACTCACGATCTTGCTGATCACCGGCAGGTTCGAGTTCTCGCCGTATGAGGCGAGATTGGTGTAGCCCTGATAGATTGCCTTGCGGAGACCGCGAGAGTCGGCATACTGTAGCACCGGAAGACGGCTCGGGGCATGAAGAGTGAAGACCCAGCTGTCGGTGAGACCGCGCGAAGCGGCTTCCTCGGCCGCCTGTGCCACCGATGACTCGGGAAGCCCCGACAGCTCGTTTTTGTCATACACGATGACTGCGAACTGGTTGGTGGCGTTCAGAAGGTTGCGGTTGAACTGTATGAACAGTTTCGAAAGCTCGTCGTTGATTTTTACAAGTTCCTCTTTCTTGTCGGCCGGCAGAGCTGCGCCCTGCTCTGCAAACTCGCGGTAGTATTTCTCGACTACGCGCTTCTGCACGGGAGTGAGTCCCATCTTGTCGCGCATGTCGTAGACGCTCTTGATGCGCTGGAAAAGCTGGTCGTTGAGCATGAGCTTGTTGTTGGCCTCGTTGAGCAGCGGGATAGCCTCGTCGGCCATTGCCGCGAACTCCGGAGTCGACATCGCCTCCATGTAGTGATAGAAGACGCCGCACACGCGCTCCAGAATGGGGGAGAGGTTCTCAAGCGGAAGAATTGTATTGTCGAAATCGGGAGTCGCGCGGTTGCGGACTATGTTGAATATTGCCTGGTCCTGTTCCTCGATGCCGGCCTTGATGGCCGGTATGAAATCTGCGGTCTCGATCTTTTCGAACGGCGCGATCTCATACTTCGTGTCATAGGGCTGCAGGAACGGATTCTGTCGTTCAGCCATGATGTCGGTGGTCTGGGAGGCAAGCAGCATGGCGCCCGCTGCCAGAATGGTCAGTCTGTTCATATTATTGGGATTAAGTGAATTGGTCGGTCCATATCCATGTCGAGCGCGGTGCTTTGTTGAGGCTGCCGTCGCTGGGCACTCACAAAGATATAAAATATTTCGGCAATTCACAAACGCCGGGGCGTGCGCCATCACCCCCCGGGCATCTCCCGTGTGCTATTCCGTGAATTCGAATTCAGCCATCAGCGGGTAGTGGTCGCTCGATTTGAGCTTGCCCTTCTCGACGCTGAGGGCGCGCAGCGGCCCGCGGTAGAAGATCTGGTCGAGGTGAAACCACATCGAGTGCAGGTTATAGGTCACAAGCGGGCCGAAGCCGGTCTCCACATATGCGTCCTTGAGGTCTGTGCCCCTGAGCAGACGGTATGCGTATGACTCCGGCACGTCGTTGAAGTCTCCGCAGATTATCATCGCGCCCTTCATTCGGTCGATTGTCTCGCGCAGAATCTTGACGTCATGCTTCCTTGTCCGGAACGCCGACGTCATCTTTGTGCGGATCGGCCCTTTCAGTTCCTTTATGCTTTTCTTCACGCCCTCCACTGATTTCAGGTCGGTCACTACATTGCATTCCTCCCCCTTGAGATTGAACGACGACAGATGCACGTTGATGATCGTGAGCCGGTGTCCGTTGATATTGAGCTTGTAGAACGTGTAGCGTTTCGGATCGAAGTCTCCGTCGATGTAGTTGTATCCTTTCTCGAACACGACCGGATATTTTGAAAGGACTTTCATGTCGAGCGACGGGTCGCCGGCCTGATAAGGATAGGCTTTGTCGAGAGCCTCCTTGATGGCCGGATAGTTGGGTATCTCGTTTTCCGACACCTTGATCAGCTCCTGAACGCACACGATGTCGGCTCCGGAGTTGATTATATATTCAAGTGTGCGGTTTCCCTCTCCGCTTTTGTCTTCAAGATCCCATCCGTGGATTATGTTGTATGTCATCACGGTGAATGTCTGTGCTCCCGGTGTCGGGTTTTTCGATCCTCCGAAAGGACTTGCGGTCGAGATCGGCCCCCAAGAGGCGATTATCGCTATCACGCCGAGTCCGCCGGCGAATATACGGCCGCAGGCGAACCATGCGACTGTGATCAGCAGTGAGGCTATGGCAAATCCGGGAAGCATCAGGGTCAGAACCGACGGAAATGTGAAAATGTCGGGATCAAACCTCCCGCCGTAGGCGGAGAGAATAGTCAGTGCGTAGACTATCAGCGAGAGTATCAGCAGCACGGTGCGCAGAAGCGGTTTGATGACGGGCAGAAACATGATGTGGTCTGGTTGGGTTATTTTGTAATTTCTTCAGTCGGAGTGACGGTTTGTCCGGAGTGTAACGTTTTTCGCGGCTCTATTGTTTTATCTTTGAGGAGATGTGGTTCAATTCGGTTCTCTCGCGGGCCGTCAGCGAACCATAGCCCGACATCCGTATCTTGTCGAGCAGCTGGTCAAGACGCTCATGGTCGTCGGGCATTCGGTTTATGGCATCAAGTGTCCTTCTTGCGTTGAGACGGTATCTGCCTTGTCCCCGGCCATCCGGCCTGAATACGGCGGCAGCCGGGGCTTTCCCGGAAATCCGCGGTCCTGAGTACTTCCGCGCAAAAGCGGTGGCGACTCCGAACGCCAGGCCTCCGATGTGGGCGGCCTGTGGCGGAATGCCGGCTCCCCACGAACCTGCCACAGTCAGGACTATGCAGCCGGTGGCGACCCATATCAGCCTGACTTCTCCCAGCAGGAAGAGGTTCACGCGTCTCGAAGGCATAAGCATGGCTGTCGCTCCGGTCACTCCGAGCACAGCGGCCGACGCTCCTGTCAGATATGTGCCGGGCGCGTATCCTGTCACAGCCGATGCCGCTATGTAGAACAGTCCCCCGCACACACCCGAGCCGAGATACAGCCACAGCAGCGATGTCTCTCTTCCCGAACCGGAGAACAGGCGTCCGAACCATAAAAGCCACAGCATGTTGACCAGCATGTGGATCGGCGAGAAGTGTACGGCCATATATGTCGCCAGCGTCCACGGATGCGCCGCGAACAGCAGCGGGTCGGACGGAAGCGCCACAGCGTAAAGAAGCGAGCTGTCGCCGCCCGACAGTTCGATCGCGGCCAGGGCTGCCCACAGCGCCAGCGACATGACAATATTGACTGCCAGCAGCCACGCCAGCACGCGGCTTCCTCCGCATATCCCCGATAGTCTGTCAATAAAAGCCATTTCCCCGAAGCGTTCCTTTCTTTTTCCAATAAAGCAGAATCACAAGACCGAACAGCATCCCCCCGAGATGGGCGAAATGGGCGATAGTTCCGCCGCCGCTCACACCGAGGAAGAATTCGATCACGGCATATCCGATCACCATGTATTTGGCCTTGATCGGAACCGGAATGAAAAACAGATACAGCGGCATGTCGGGAAATGTCATGGCAAATCCGAGCAGAAGCCCGAATATCGCGCCCGATGCTCCGATCGTGACCATGCTGTTTTTCATCTGGGCCACGGCCGAGGTGAAATTGCTGTCGCCCGCGGCGAGGGCCTGATCCACAATTTCCGACATGTGAGAGAATGTCAGACCGTTAACCTTTGCGATTTCAGAGATGTATTCATGTTTCCAGCTCAGAAGCCAGACAGCCTCCTGCACGAACGCCGCGCCAAGACCGCACACCATGTAGAACATGAAGAAGCGCTTCGATCCCCACACATGCTCCAGAATGCGTCCGAACATCCAGAGTGTGAACATGTTGAACAGGATATGCAGCACGCTTCCCGAGTCATGCAGAAACATATAGGTGATGATCTGTATCGGATTGAACAGACCGGATCCGAAGAGGTGCAGCCCGAGCTTGTCGGTCAGAGTGATTCCGAATCGCGGAAACAGGATCTCGACGAGCCAGAGCAGGACGTTGATTATAATCAGGTTCTTGGTGACGGGCGGGATGCCGCGCCATGTCGTTCCGAGGTTCATATGCGGATGATAAGGGTGATAAACAAGTGTTCAAATCAATAACGTGGAAATTGAGGATAAGTATGTATCCGCTCCTGCAACATCATGCATGACCCGATGGTGACCGGGTTGCAAAAATGGTTAAATCATTCGGTCTGATGGCAAAAATCATTAATTATTTAACTTTTTTTATAAAAAAGCGTTGATTAGTTTGTTAATTAATGAGAAAGCGTTATATTTGTGCGGTATTTGGATTCTTCCGGCCGGTACAACAGATATTTAATATTTGAAACATATAAAATTCCAAGTTATGAACAAGACAGATTTAGTAAACGAGATCGCCGCCAAGGCATCACTCAACAAGGTAGACGCGAAGAAAGCTCTTGACGCCGTTCTTGAGTCGATCGGCCAGGCTCTTGCCAACGACGACAAGGTTCAGCTCATCGGTTTCGGCACATTCGCAGTTGTCGAGAAGCCCGAGCGCACCGGCATCAACCCCCAGACAAAAGAGAAGATCACGATTGCCGCCCGCAAGGTCGTGAAATTCAAGCCTGCCGACACTCTCGGCAAGTAAGGCTGAGGCTTCGCATCAGATATATGCGGCGTCGGTTGCAGTGCATCCGGCGCCGCACTGTTTCTGTCTTTAAAGAAAGTTGACATTTAGTGCTTGTTTAGCCAAGATTTTTCAGGGCTATACGCCTTGATAGCGTTCCGGATAGAGAGTCCGTGAAATTGCTTCTTTATAGACATTCCCTTCTGAAGGAATTTATAATTTTGTATTTCCATATATTATTACTACTTTTGCATCGTTTTAATACATCGTTAAAATGTAGCAAAAATAATGCAGAGTATTCAGCTCAACATAATTGGACAGAGTATTCAGCTCGTCAAGCGTTCCGCAGATGAGTTGAGAGGCCTCAATGTGGGAGAGAAACT
>CAMWRV010000059.1 GCA_947176745.1 uncultured Muribaculaceae bacterium | reverse complement strand
GTCGTAAGACACCAGATCCTAAGTCTGGCGCGGCTACCAATTACGCCACGTGCGCGATTTCGAGGACAAAGTTACAAAAAATAACTTTGTCCTCAAAATTTTCAGATCAGATTGTTTCGGTTATGGGCCACACAAATGCCCTGAGTCCGAGTTTGGGCTTCTCCTCATCGATGTCGCGGAGCCGCTTCAGAAGGGGCTCGACGCGGTCATCCTCGACAAAAGTCAGCATGGCCGAGGCCAATGAAGGCCACGCGTGTGTGCCGAAGTGGGGCTCGCCGCTCTTGGTGCCGCGACCCTGCACGGTTCCGAAAGAAGTGAATCCACGGCAGGAGCAGGCGTTGAGAATCTCGATGACGTGCTCATGATGGGCGAGGTCGTATGCTATGAATATTGCTTTCATTTGTTTCTGTTGTTAGATGAGTATGAGACTGGAGTTTACTCCGCTGCTTTGGCGGCAAGACGCGCGCGGTGTTTCTTGCGCTGGTTTTTGATTCCGCGTCCGGCAAACACGCAGTACAGCACCGGAACGAAGAGCAGTGTCAGGATCGTCGAGAATGTCAGACCGCCGATGACTGCCACGCCCATCGGGCGCCACATCTCCGCGCCTTCGCCTGATCCGACAGCCATCGGCACCATGCCGAGGATTGTGGTCAGAGTGGTCATCACTACGGGGCGCAGACGCGACCGTCCGCCGTCGATTACGGCCCGCCGTATCGACATGCCGCGCTCGCGGTTGAGCGTGATATAGTCGATCAGCACGATACCGTTCTTGACCACAATACCGATCAGCATGATCGCTCCGATCATCGACATGACGTTGAGTGTGTGGCCTGTCAGCCAGAGAATCAGGAATACGCCGGAGAATGCGAACAGAAGCGAGGTCATGATGATGCCCGGATAAGTGAACGACTCGAACTGCGCTGCCATGACGATGTAGACGAGTATGATTATGAGCACTCCGAGCAGAAGCAGGTCGGAGAATGAATCCTGCTGGTCCTCATATGTTCCGGCGAGTCCAATAGTGATGCCCGCCGGTATCTCCATGTTGTCGATCTCGGCTTCGGCGTCGGTCACGACCTGGCTCATCGGCACTCCGTCGACAACGGCTGAGACTGTGATGATTCGCTCGCGGTCCTTGCGCTCGATGGTCGGCGGGGTGAAGCGCTCCACTACAGTGCCGAGTTCCTTGAGGCGTATGCCCTGGCCGGCAGGTGTGTATATGAGTATATTCTCGATGTCGGATATCTGAGTCCTGTGTTCGGGCGCGTACATGACCTTGATGTCATACTCCTCGCCGTCCTCACGGAACTGTGATGCGGTGGCACCGTTGATTCGGTTGCGCAGGTAGTATGCGGCGGTCTGCAGGTTGATGCCGTACATCGACAGTTTCTCGCGGTCGAAGTCAACCTGGTATTCGGGCTGGTAGTCCGATCTGGAGATAGTGACGTCGGCCGTGCCGTTGATTCCGTCGAGTATCTCCTTGAGCGAGCGGGCCACCTTGTCGGTCTCGTCGAAGTCGTAGCCGTAGATCTCGAAGTCGACTGTAGACTGGCCTCCCATTCCCGCGCCGCGTCCGCCACCGACCATGACCTGCGCTTTCTTGAAGTCGGGGAACATCGTGTCGATGTCGTGTCGCATCTCGTTGGCGATCTGCACGATGCCTTTGTCTCGCTCTGTCGGGCTGATGAGGCTTATGTTCATCGATATGATGTGTGCGCCGTTGTCCGACAGCGATGCGAACGTATTGTCGGAGCTTGCCGGGCCGACCGTGTAGTTCGACACCTTTATCTCCGGATATTTGGTTCGCCACAGCGAGTCGAGTCGCGCGGTGACCTCCTCGGCATATTCGACACGCGAGCCGATGGGTAGCTCAAGATTGACACCGATGCGGGAGTTGTCCTGCGTGGGTATGAACTCGGTGCCGACACCTTTCATCAGGAAGATCGAGCCGACGAAAATGCCGATGCAGACAAGTATCGTTACCGTTCGGTGTCCTACCACCTTGTGCAGAAGTCCGGCGTAACCGCTGTCGAATCTGTCGAGGGCATGCTCCACAGGAGTATACCAGTTTTTCTTCTTCCCTTTTCCCTGGTCCTGCTTGCGCAGACGGAGCCACTGGCTGCAGAGCATCGGTGTGAGCGAGAGGGCGCAGGTGGTAGAAATGATCATCATGATGGTTACCATCCAGCCGAGCTGGCGGAAGAGCACGCCGGTCATGCCGGTGACAAGGGTAAGAGGGAAGAACACGGCGATCAGCGTCAGCGTCGAGGCGATTACCGAGATCGCAACCTCGTTGGTGCCGTGCACTGCGGCCTGTCGCGGATCAGCTCCGCGTTCGATGTGTGTCGTGACGTTCTCAAGCACCACTATCGCGTCGTCGACTACCATACCGATCGAGATCGATAGAGCCGAAAGTGAGATGATGTTCAGAGTGTTGCCGGTGGCATAGAGGTAGATGAACGAGGCGATCAGCGAGACCGGTATCGTGATGACGATGATCATAGTGGCGCGCCAGCGTCCGAGGAAGAGGAACACCACTATCATGACGAACAGCAGAGCGTAGAGCACCGTCTCGACAAGAGAGGCGATCGTGTTGCGGATGTTGTCTGACGTATCGACGATGACACCGATCTTCACGTCAGAAGGAAGGTTCTTCTGAAGCTGCGGAAGCATGGCCATCACCTTGTTGGAGATCTCGACCGAGTTTGCTCCCGACTGTTTCTGGATGACGATCATCGCGCCCTCCTGACCGTTGTTGTATGTCTGCTGGGTGCGCTCCTCAAGAGAGTCTTCTACACGGGCCACATCCTTGAGATAGACGATCTTGCCGCCGAATGTGCCGACAGGTATGTCTTTGAGTTGTGAGGTCGACTCGAACTCACCCTGCACGCGGAGCGCATATGTGTTCGATCCGATGTCGAACGAACCTCCGGGCACGTTGCGGTTCTCGGCCCCGATCACGCTTGACACGGCTTCGACCGAAAGGTTGTAGGCCTCAAGCCGGTTGGGGTCGATGTAGACGTGCACCTCTCGTTTCGGCGCTCCCGATATCGATACGGTGCCGACTCCGTCGACACGTGCCAGAGGGTTGGCCACATTGTCATCGAGAATCTTGTAGAGTCCGGGCATGCTCTCCGAAGCCTGGACCGACAGGAGGCAGATTGGAATCATGTCGGTCGAGAACTTGAAGATAATCGGGTTCTGGGAATCGTCGGGGAGCTGCGACTCGACCATATCGAGTTTGTCGCGCACATCGTTGGTCAGAACATCGATATCGTAGCCGTATTCGAATTCAAGTGTTATGACAGAAGTGTTCTCGCGCGATGTCGAAGTGATATGCTTGAGGTGCTCCACGGAGTTGAGGGTGTTCTCAAGCGGCTTTGTCACATTCTGCTCGATGTCTTTCGCACTCGCGCCGGGATACATCGTGATCACCATGATAGTGTTGGTGTCGATGTCCGGATAGAGGTCGATAGGCAGCTTGACAAGGGAGAAAAGTCCCAGAATGATCACTGTCACGAAGCAGAGCAGCGTGGTGATCGGTCGTTTTACTGCTGATCCGTAGAGACTCATTTCGCCACATTTACTTTAATTCCGTCGGCAAGACGTGCCTGGCCGCTGATCACGACCTGCGAGCCCGGCTCGACTCCCGAAAGAAGTTCATATTCGCTTCCGAGACGCTGGCCGAGCTGTACCTGGTTGTACGACACAGTGCCGTCGGAGTTATATACGTAGACATACTGGTTGCCCGATCCCTGCTGCTTGACCACAGCCTTGTCGGGCACGACAACGCGTTCGGCCTTGCCGAGATTGAGCGTGACGCGTCCGAACATGCCGGGAAGCACCTTGCCGTCGGCGTTGGCGAGAGTGATCTCGACACCGAATGTGCGGCTCTGCGGGTCGACCGTCGGCATAACGGTGCTTACTGTTCCTCTGAACTCCTCGTCGCCGTAGGTGTCGAAGCGGATCTCGGCCGGCATGCCCTTGTGCACGCGGGGGAGTTCGCTTTCTGTGACGTTGATGACAATCTTGACAGGCTGTATGCGGGCCACGGTCACGATGGGCAGGTTGCCGGTCATGTCTCCCGGATCATAGTTTCGTGCTGTCACGACACCCGAGATGGGGGAGGTGAGCACGGTGTTCTCGCGGGCGTTGCGGAGTGTGCGTTCGGCCTGTGCCAGAGCGTTCTTAGCATTGACGAGCTGTATCTCCATGGCATCGACCTGCTGTTTGGTGCCCCCTCCGATCTTGAAGAGTTCGACGGCGCGATTGTAGTTCACCTCCACGTTCTTCAGATTGGCGCGGGCGTTGTCGACCTGGGTCTCGTAGCCGAAGGTGTTGACATCGTCGAGTATGGCGACTTTCTGGCCGGCAGAGACGCGCTGTCCCTCATCGACGAGTATCTGTTTTATTCGGTTGGGGGTATTCGACGATATGTTGTTGATGATCTGTGCCTCGACCGATGCTGTGTATGTGCCGAGCTGGTCGACGGTGCGGGAGTCGACCCTCTCGACCTTCACTGTCGGCACGTTGGTCTCCTTGCCGGAGTCTGCTTTTTCATCCTTGCCCGAGCATGCTGATAGCACGAGAGCGGCAAGTGTCAGCGGATAGATGAGATATTTTTTCATGACGTACGGTTATTTTGCGGGTGATGATTCTGAGGGTATGCCGAGTGCCTCCTCTTTGCCGAGAAGAGTGTCAAGCTCGCTTGTGCTTATCAGGTAGTTGTAGATCGACTGCAGGTAGGCGAGCTGAGCCGACGTGTTGGCCATCTCGCTGTCGCGGAGGTCAAGGTAAGTGGCGGCTCCGATCTCGAAACTTTTCTGCATTATCTCGAGTGCTTTTGCCGCCTGGACCATTCCGCTCTCGCTTGAGTTGATCTGGCGGACCTGCCGGTCTATGTTGTCGAGTGCGAGGTCTACCTGCATGTTGAGCGAGTTGACGAGATTTTCGCGCTGAAGCTCGATTTCCTTGACCTGCACCTGGGCCTGGCGGAGTTTCTGAAGTTTGCTACCTCCGGAGAAAATCGGCACCTGAAGCGCGAGTCCTACAGTGGAATAGGGGTTGAAGATCTGGTTTTTGAGCGCGTTGCCGTTGCTCATGGCGTTCCAGTTGATGTTGAACGTCGCCGCGAGCGAGGGCACCCATGCCATCTTCTGGAGGGTCACGTTCTGCTCGGCGAGTTTGTGGCTCAGATCGATCGAACGCAGCGATGTGTTGCGGCTGAGCGTGCGGTCACCGTCGAGGGCGTAGCCATACATCTCTCGCTTCATGTCGCGGAGGTCGATTGTCGGCATGACTGTCACTTCGGCATCCATGCCCATGAGCACTTTGAGCTGAAGCTGGCATTGCTTGACGGCTATGTCGGCCTGAAGCAGTTCGGGTTCGATGTTTGTCACCTGGACCGAGCTGCGCAGAACGTCATATTCCGAGGCTGTGCCGGCCTCAAACTGCTTCTTGTATATGTCGGCGTTGAATTTGGCAAGGTCGTAGTTGGCCTTGATCACTTCTCGTGAGTCTATGGCGAGCATCAGGGCGTAGTAGGCCTGGTTGATGCCGTTGACCATGTCGAGACGCGAGGCGCGTGCGTTTTCGAGACTCTGCAGAATCTGGGTGTCGCTGAGGCTGATAGATTTCCACAAAGAGGCGTTGACAAGCGGCATGGCTGCCGAGAATCCGAAGTTCCACACATTGTCTGTGCCCATCTTGAACTGCTGCGACTGTCCGCCCATGTTCATGCTGACGGTCTGGAGTTCGATGCTTCTCTGGTATGCTCCCGAGAAGTCGATTGAAGGAAACAGGCTGGCAAGCACCTCTTTCTTACTGTAGTCCATGCGTTTCACCTCAAGGTCGGCCACCTTGACCGTCGGACTTTCCTGCAGGGCTATCGCCACGCATTCCTCACGCGAGAGCCGCAGGGTATCGGCGGGCGTCTGCGCCGCCGTGACAAAGGAAATTCCCGCGCACAGAAGTGACGTCAGGATCGAACTGTTAAATCTCATTATCTGTTCCGATGTTAAATTTCGTGGTTAGTTTGTCGAGTATGATCATGCCCGAGGGCGTTGCTATGCTCCGCAGGAAGCCGAGTGCTATGACGCTGTAGGCCTGCACTATCGAGATGTCGGGAGGGAAGACTTTCTCCATTCGTTTGAGTGATTCCATCTGAATGCGGATCAGAGGGAGGATGATGCGGTAATCGGCGTCAGATCTGAACACCCCCTGCTTAACCCCGAGACTTATGGCCTCCTCCATGTAGCCTGTCCATTTGCTTGAGTGCGATTCATAGTCAGGCCGGAGATTGCGGCAGCGTTCGTCCATGTCGCGGAAGAATGATGCGCTGAGCATGCTCATGGTCTTCTGGTGGTAGAGCATGACGTTGGCCATCACCTCCATCATATTGGAACTTGTCTTGGTTATTTTCTCTATCTCGCGTGCGTAACGTGCGTGCAGATGCTCCATGATAGTGGTGATCATCGCGTCTTTGCTGCCGAAGATCTCATATAGAGTTCTCTTCGACATGGAAAGTCGGCGTGCAAGATAATCCATCGTGGTGTGCGAAGGTCCTTGTTCCGCTATTATGGGGAATATCGATTCGGCAAGTCGGTCGAATTGCTCGTCTGTCAGGTCAGTCATTTCCATTCGGGCGCAAAATTAAGTAAAAAACTGAAAACTACAAAAGAGTTTTTAGTTTTTTTGCCCTGTTTTTAGATGTTTACGTGTAAAACCGTGTGGTGAACGCGATGTTTTGGTTGGTGGAATGATATGAGGACGCGTCAGCGTACGGTATATAACAAAAAAAGCATCGCTTTCGCGATGCTTTCTGTGGGTGAAATATGGGTTTCGAACCCATGACCTTCGGAACCACAATCCGACGCTCTAACCAGCTGAGCTAATTTCACCGTTTCTGCCTCTCGGTCTCCCGAAAAGCGATGCAAAGTTATAACTTTTTTTTCAATTGTGCAAATCTTTTTCAGATTTTATTTCATCAAATTTTCGAGAACCTCGAAAAATGCAGGATTTTCACCGGTCGTGATGTTGACAATCTTACCTTCGGGGCTGACTATGGCTTTTGTCGGGAATCCCTCTACGGCGTAATCCTCAAGCAGTTTGCCTCCTCCCTGTTCGGGGTTATAGAGATTGATCCAGGGCAGCTCATATTTTTTGACGGCGGCTTCCCACTTGTCGCGGGGATCGTTGCATGCCACGCCGATGATCTCGAGCTTCGGACTGTAGGCCGCATATGCTTCCTTGAGCTTCGGGAAACCCTTTATGCACCAGGGGCACCAGCTTCCCCAGAAGTCGATTATCACCCATTTGCCGCGAAAATCCGAGAGACTGACCTTCTCGCCGTTCATGTTCTCAAAAGTGAAGTCAGGAGCTGTCACATCGCCGCTCTGAAGCTGTACCTTGCGTCGTTCGGCCTCGATCTTGCGCTCCACATACTGTTTCTGAGGTTCGAGAAAGAGGGCGATGGTGCTGTTGCGTGCCGCAGGTGTCATGGCGTCATAGGCTTTGAGGAACTCTTCCCCTTCAAGATGCATCACTGCGTAGGGCACCGCTTCCGCTTCAGGATTGGCGGCGATGTAGTCGGTGAAGAGTCTGTCGTAGTTCTCGCTGATCTTCTCGACCTGTGCCGGGTCAGGAGATCCGGAAGCCATCAGCGAGCGGTATTCCTGAAGCATTTTCGATGATTCCATGTCGAGCTTCGCTATATCTTCCATCAGCTTGCTGCCGCTGACCGAATAGGAGAGAGGATCGGTGCCGGCGATGTCAACCGACAGTTCGTCGCCCGGTTTTGTGTAAATGACGATATATTCTCGGTCGCCTGTGGGGATCACGTACTGTGCCGGCCCATCGGGGAGGGTCTTTATGACAAACTTTCCGTCGGTGACGGTGCCCTTGGCGCGTATGGCTTCGGGGCGTTCGTCGCGTGGTTTCACCATATCGGCTATATAACCGTATTCAAGGTCATATTCTTTCTGTGCGACTGATGGAGCCACATTGACTGTTATGTCGGCAGATGCAGTGGCGCATATTGCCATTGATGCCGCAAGTGCTGTGATGGTTCTATTCATTTTGATATGCTTTTATCTTGTTTGAGTCTGTTGATCAGAAGATTGGTGAACTGATAATTCTTGAGACCCCATGAAGGGGCGATGACTTTATCCGGCGGTGATGAAGCGAGAAATCTCTCGATCGCTATGCTGCGGGGTATCGTTTTTGTAACCTTTACACAAAAATCGAGATATTCATCGGCACTAAGAGGTTTCACATCAATCTGACCTTCTGTCCACATGCTGTGAAGCGGTGTGCCGCGCAGTATCTGGAGATGATGGAACTTGACCGATTCCACGGGCAGTTCGCATATCTGCCTGACAGTGTCGAGAGTGTCTTGTGCGCTCTCGCCCGGAAGTCCAGCTATAAGATGCACGCCTGTGTGCAGTCCTTTGCCGGCCAGCGAGATAATCGCGTTTCGGCTGCAGGCGGAGTCATGCCCTCTGTTGATGGCGCGGAGAGTTGAGTCATGCATGCTTTCCACACCGAGTTCAACAAAGACGGGCAACCGCCGGTTCAGTTCGGAAAGAAGGTCTGTCACATCTTCGGGCAGACAGTCGGGGCGCGTGCCTATGATCAGCCCCACGACTCCCGGAGTCTGTGCAGCCGTCATATATGTCTCCTCCAGTTCCCTCACATCCTTGCGGTGAGTGCCTGTGTATGACTGGAAGTAAACGAGATATCTCATGTCGGGATACTTGCGGCTGAAGAAGCGTTTCCCGGCCTCGATCTGCTCCTCCACGCTCCTGTGGCCGAAGCAATATGCGGGGGTGAACGAGGTGTTGTCGCAGTATATGCAGCCTCCGCGGCCGAGTGTGCCGTCGCGGTTCGGGCATCCGGCGTCGGTGTTGACCGAGATCTTCTGCACCTTGTAGTCAGGGAAGAAGCGCCTCATGTATTCGGCGTAATCCGTATAGAAACCGTTCATTGCCGCATGTGTGTTGACAGCGAGTTGTCGAGCTTGACCATGTCTGCGAGCACGAGAGCGGCCATTGACTCTACGACCGGGACAGCGCGAATGGCCACACATGGGTCGTGGCGTCCTTTCGGATCGATCACGCATCGGTTGCCTGCGGTGTCGACTGTCTCGACAGGACGCATCACTGTCGGTGTGGGTTTGAAATACACTGTGAATTCTATAGGCATTCCGTTGGCGATTCCTCCCTGTATGCCGCCGCTGTGATTCGACATGATCCTGGGCGAGTCACCTTCTGCGGGAGCAAATGGATCCATGCTTTGAGTGCCGGTCATATATGCGCTGCGGCAGCCGTCGCCATATTCGAAGCCTTTGGCGGCGTTGATGCTCATCATTGCGGCGGCGAGGCGGCTGTGCAGTTTGTCGTGCACAGGTTCTCCGACAGGCGCGGTCACTCCTGTCACAGTGCATCTGACGATGCCTCCGGTCGAATCGCCTGAGGCTGCCGTTTCGGCCACACTGTTGGTCTCGATGAATTCTGCCCGTATCCCGATGCCGAGATGTTCGAGCCACTGACGGGCTATCGATCCGGCCACGACCCACGACACAGTCTCGCGGGCGCTTGCCCGTCCGCCCCCTCTGAAATCGTGGATGCCATATTTTTTATAATATGTATAGTCGGCGTGGTTGGGTCTGAACCTTCCGGAGTAACCGTCATAATCGCCGCTGCGGGCGTCGCGGTTGCGCACTATGAAGCCGATCGGCGTGCCGAGAGTGAGACCGTCGGCCGTGATGCCCGACAGAATCTCCGGTTCATCGCTTTCCCGCCGTTGCGACACACAGGGCTTGTCGCCGGGGCGACGGCGGGCGAGATGACGTCTGATCTCGTCGATGTCGATACGCACCATGGGAGGCATGCCGTCAAGCACGCCTCCCATGGCCGGACCGTGGCTTTCGCCGAATGTGGTGAGCCTTATGAGTTGTCCGAAGCTGTTCATTATTGCTGACAGGTGTCTGCCGGTTATCTGTCCATTGTCACGAGGAGTTCCTCGTTCGAACGAGTCAGTTCCATACGTTTCTTGATAAACTCCATGGCCTCTGTTGAGTTCATGTCGCTCAGATAGTTGCGCAGAATCCACATGCGGTTGAGTGTTTCCTGCGGCAGAAGGAGGTCGTCGCGTCTTGTCGACGAGGATATGATGTCTACGGCAGGGAAGATGCGTTTGTTCGAGAGTTTGCGGTCGAGCTGAAGCTCCATATTGCCGGTTCCTTTGAATTCCTCGAAGATCACTTCGTCCATCTTCGAGGAAGTTTCAGTAAGGGCTGTGGCTATGATGGTGAGCGAACCGCCGTTTTCGATGTTGCGGGCCGCGCCGAAGAAGCGTTTGGGGCGCTGGAGCGCATTGGCGTCTACACCTCCCGACAGAATTTTGCCGGAAGCAGGCGACACGGTGTTGTAGGCGCGTGCAAGGCGTGTTATCGAGTCAAGCATGATCACCACGTCGTGACCGCTTTCGACAAGACGTTTGGCCTTTTCGAGCACGAGGCCGGCGATCTTGACATGTCTTTCGGCGGGTTCGTCGAATGTCGAGGCGATCACCTCGGCGTTGACGCTGCGGCTCATGTCGGTCACTTCCTCGGGGCGCTCGTCGATCAGGAGCATGATGATGTAGGTCTCCGGGTGGTTTTCGGCTATGGCGTTGGCTATGTCTTTGAGAAGAATTGTCTTACCGGTCTTCGGAGGCGCGACGATGAGGGCGCGCTGGCCTTTGCCGATTGGGGCGAACATGTCGACGATGCGCGTCGATATGTTGTTGCTGCGTCCGCGGGTGAGGTCGAATTTTTCGTCGGGGAAAAGAGGCACAAGGTGCTCGAACGGCACGCGGTCGCGTATCACATCGGGCGAGAGACCGTTGATCGAGAGAACGTTGCAGAGAGGGAAGTATTTCTCGCCCGGACGCGGGGGACGGATTCCTCCCTCCACCATGTCGCCGGTCTTGAGGCCGAACTCGCGGATCTGCTGCTGGGTGACATACACGTCGTCGGGACTTGTAAGATAGTTGTAGTCGCTTGAGCGGAGAAAACCGAAACCTTCGGGCATAACCTCAAGAACGCCGTATGTGGTGAGTATTCCCTGGAGATCATAGCTCGTTTCCTGCTGGCGGGCGTTGGCCTGGCGCATGAGCATGCGCTCCTGCTGGCGCTGCTTCTTTGTCAGACGCTTGGGCTGCTTCATGTTCTGGTGCATTACGGCGCCGGGCTCAGCTATTATGATAGGAGCGGTTGCCTCGGCCTTTTCCTCCTCTTCGATCTGCTGTTGTGACCGAGGGGTGAATGTGCGGCCTTTTGCGTTCGAGAAGAAAGCTCCGAGTGAGGGCTGTCCCTTTGACTTGACCTCAGGCGTTTTCATAGGAGATAAGGGAGTCTCGGCATCAACAGCGGGTGCGGCGGTAGCAGTGACGGCTGAAGTCTCGTTGCCGGCAGCTGCCTGTCTTGTGTGAGGTCGTTTTTCCTCTGGCCTGGGCTCGCTGATGATCATAGGCAGGGTGCCGTCGGCAGCGAATACTTCAGGCAAGACCGGAACATCCGGTGAAATTTCGGGATTGGCCTCGGCGGCAGGTTCCGGCTGAACGGCGGCCTTGGGTTTGCGGCCACGGCGCTTCGGGGCTGGTGCCTCGACAGGAGTGTCGGCCTCCGGAGCTGCTGCCGGTTCTGCGGAAGCAACAGGCTGCCGGAGTGTGTCGCCGGTGGCGGAATCATTCTGGTCGGCGGGAGCTTTCGGTTTGCGGCCACGGCGTTTGGGTTCCGGTTTTGCGGCTGTCTCTTTGGTCTCGCCGGCTGCAGCATCTGTTGTGTCGGTCTCGGTTGCAGCTGCAGTGCGCCGAGTGCGTGGTTTCCTCTCTTTCTGTGCGCGAGGTTTAAGTCGGGCGGCTTCCTCGCGGGCCACCTGGGCGGAGGCGTTGTCGATAATGAAGTAAGCTGTTTCCTCCTTATTGTCGGAGCTGTTTTTTTTCATGCCCATCGATTCTGCGAGGTCGCGAAGCGCGGTCTCGTCCATCGACATCAATTCTTCAAAACTATGCATAATGAGTGCGTGGGTTGTACATGTCGTCGGAATCAGAAAGTTGACGTTACTTTGTCGTATAAAGTGCGGATAGGCTGACCGGATTCATGTCCGTTCGTCAGCACGGCCGCCCGACAGACACATATGAATTTTGTGCTGTTTAAGGTGGTGTGTGGAGCAGGGGCTGCAGATTGTGGGTCATTCCCTGCGGAAGCCGTAAAGACTGTGGTTGTAGTTCAAACAGTTTTCAGGCATTTTTGTTTGGGTGGGATTTTAAACAGTGACAGAACCGCCTCAAGCGGAATTATCTTCCCTGTTTATGACGCAAAGTTAGTGAATTGATTCCAATAATCCAAAAGAAATCCCATCTTTTTTGTAGGATGTGGTCTTATGTGTCCGTGCGCATTGAGTCGGCGGGGGAGATGCCGGCGGCGAAGCGCGACGGAACGATCAGACTTGCGTATATCAGCAGAAGACAGGCGGCGTTGAGAGCCGCGACGGCTTGCCAGCTGATCTCGACAGGAACGAAATCGATATAGTATGCCTCCGGGTCGAGCGGCAGGAAATGCCATCTGTCCTGACACCAGAGCAGCGCGAGCATTATGATGTTGCCGGCGAGCATGCCGGTCAGGGCGACTTTCATGGCGAGAAAGATGAAGATGTTGCGTATCTTGCGCGTGGGGGCACCTATTGCTCTGAGAACCCCGATGATCCTTTTTTTATCGAGTATCAGTATGAGCATCCCTGATATAAGAGTGGCTATCGCGACAATGGCCATAAGTGTCAGCACCACTATGACGTTTGTGTCGAGCAGCGAAAGCCAGTGAAAGTATCCGGCCCCCTGTGTCCTGGCGTTCTCGGCTTTGTAATATCTGTAGAGGGTTCCGTCGGCCAGAGCGTCGATGAGGGTTTTCTGTAGGCGGCCGGTATTGTCATCGATTTCTGCAAAGTCGTCGGTCTGTATCTGCAGGCTTGTGCCCTGATTGGCTGATAATCCTGCAATTCCTTGTATAAGCTGAAGCGCGCCGTATATCATCACCTGGTCGTATGAGTCGAAGTGTGAATCGTAGATCCCCGCGATTCTGAGACGCCGCACACGTATGTCGTCAGATATGAAATAGGTGTCGATCATGTCGCCGGTCTTCAGCCCGAGCTGGCGGGCGGCCGCCGACGATATGACGATATCGTTTTTCGATTCCGGTTTGGTGTAGTCGGGAATCCTGCCATCCGCGAGATTGTCAGCGATGAAGCGTGAGGTGTGACCCTCGCCGAGACTCCGCAGATAGACACCCTTGAAATTTTCTGCAGTCTTGAGTATAGCGGGGATAGAGGCGCCGAGACTGAAGTCGGTGACATATGGCTCGCTTTCCAGAATTTTTCGGAGAGATGGAGTAAGGGTCAGTATGTTGTCGCCGGCATCGGCCGCGGGGGAGGCGTAAAGGGTGATGTGAGAGTTGAATCCGATCACTTTTTCACTGATCTCTCGCTTGAAACCGATCACGACCGCCACAGACGCGAGCATTACGGCAATCGATAGTGCCACCGCCGTCACGGATACCTTTATGGCGGGGGAACTTTTGCGGCCGTCGGTCGAGAGTGAAAGACGCCGGGCTATGAATAGGCTGAAAATCATGATGCAAAATTAGCTGATAAGCGACAAAAATCCAAATCGAGTCAAACCCGCCGCCGTTTTGTCGTGTTGTGAAGTAAGACCCCATCCCACAAAAAATGTTAATGCAGGGGCGGCGTCTTTTCGAGGAAATTCCGCAAGTTGAAGAGGGAGTGTAGCGGGCTACACGACCGAT
>CAMWRV010000058.1 GCA_947176745.1 uncultured Muribaculaceae bacterium | reverse complement strand
ATCCAAGAGCTTCACCGGGCACAAGGCACTCGACGACGTGTCGATCGAGGTGCCCCGGGGCAAAATCTACGGACTTCTCGGCCCCAACGGCGCCGGCAAGACCACACTCATACGCATCATCAACCACATCACCGCTCCCGACTGCGGCACCGTGACCTTCAACGGCCACCGGCTCACTGCCGACGATGTCAGCAATATCGGCTACCTGCCGGAGGAACGCGGCCTATACAAAAAAATGAAAGTCGGCGAACAGGCTCTCTTTTTCGCACGCCTGAAAGGTCTCTCCAAAGCGGAGGCCACATCAAGACTCAGGGAATGGTTCGACCGGCTTGAGATCTCCGACTGGTGGAACCGCAAAGTCGAGGAGCTCTCGAAAGGCATGGCGCAGAAAGTGCAGTTTATCGTCACCGTGCTCCACCGCCCCGAGCTGCTGATATTCGACGAGCCTTTCTCAGGTTTCGATCCCATCAACGCCGGCATACTCAAGCGCGAGATACTGAAGCTGCGCGACGAGGGTTCGACCATAATCTTCTCTACCCACAACATGGGGAGCGTCGAGGAACTCTGCGACAATATCACGCTCATCAACCGCTCGCACAACATTCTTTCGGGATCCGTGCGCGACATCCGCGAGCGATTCGCCGACAACCGCTACCGCATCACCTACGACGGAGATCCGGCCCGCATGATCGAGGCCGCCGAACGCATCGGAGCCGAGGCATCGGTCTGCGAATCCGACAGACTCGGCAACAGGTCGATGCTTTTCACCCTCGGGCCGTCGGCGACCAAACGCGACCTCATAGAAGCCCTGAACCGGACAGCCGACATATGCTCGTTCGAGCAGGTCATACCGTCGATGGACGACATATTCGTATCGGCCGTCAAGGCAAGCGAGACCGGAGCGCGACAGAGCGCCCCCGCAGTTGAAACAGAGACAGTCTAACACCACAAAAGAAATGCTAACACCACAAAAAAATGGCAAATTCATTAGGTCTTGTGATCGGGCGTGAATACTTCGAGAGAGTTAAGCGCAAAAGTTTTATAATAAGCACAATCCTCGTACCGGTGCTGATGATCGCACTTATGGCCGCCCCCGCACTGTTCATGCTGCTCGGCAAATCGGAGCAGAAAACAGTGCAGGTGGTCGACAACACAGGCGCACTCGCCTCCCGGCTCTCGGGCAACGACGAGATAACGTTCGTGCCGGCCTCCCTCCCCGTCGATTCACTCCGTGCCGACGAAGGGAACGAGGCTATACTGGTGATCGGCAGCGGCGCCATCGACGACCCGACGCACGGCATCACGCTCCTGTCGCGCGGATCGGTGTCGATGATGACAGACGCCTACATCACCGGACAGCTCAGAAACGCAATCGAAGACGCGCGTCTCGAAAGCTACAACATACCTGACATCAAGAAGATCCTGGCCGACGTGCAGGCCGACGTGCGCATGAGCACCGTCCGCATCGATCAGGAAAAAGACACCGAGACATCATCGGAGTTCTCCTACTTCCTCGCGCTTGCCATGGACATGATGCTCTACATGTTCATCATAATCTACGGCCAGATGGTCATGACCTCGATAATAGAGGAGAAAAACAACCGCGTTCTCGAGATTGTCGTCTCATCGGTCAAGCCGTTCCAGCTTATGCTCGGCAAGATCACAGGCGTGGGACTCGTGGCGATCACCCAGATACTCATATGGGCGCTCCTGATCGGCACCGCCACTGCGGTCGCGACACCGTTCCTGACACCCGAGACACTTGGTGACGACGTGCCTGTCGAGATAGCCGGCGCCATATCGCAGTTCACCGAACCGGGCTTCCTGATCTCGCTGCTTCTCTACACGCTACTCTTCTTTATCGGCGGCTTCCTTTTCTACGCCTCCATCTACGCAGCGATAGGATCGGCGGTAAGCAACGTCCAGGACGCCAGCCAGCTCTCGTCGATAGCGACAATGCCTGTCATAATCGGCATCATCGGCTCTATGGCGATAATGAACGATCCCGGTTCGACGCTCGCGTTCTGGATCTCGGTCATACCGTTCACTTCGCCCATGGCAATGATGGCCCGTCTCCCCTACGGTGTGCCCGGCTGGGAGATCGCGCTCTCGCTTCTGCTGCTTTACGTAGCCTTCATCTTCATGATCTGGCTCTGCGGCAAGATATACCGCGTCGGCATCTTCATGTACGGCAAGAAACCGACCCTGCTCGAGATCGTGAAATGGGCGAGATACAAATAAGGAATCAGACTCATACCATAATCTACATAAAAATCTGCCGCGTCCGGATAGTTCCGGGCGCGGCAGTCGTATCATAAAAGAGAGACCCGGCTCAGTCAGCCTTGAGCACTGACACGGAGTCGCCGGCGGCAATGACGGGAGCCGATGCAGCAGAATCTGCGGCAGCCTTCTCCTTATTATATTCCGGATCGAGCACAGTGCCGGAGTATCCCATCGCAGCCGCAAAACGGCGACTGTTATCCTCCTGGAGAGCCATGGCCTTTTCGTACTCCTTCCGTGTCTCCTCATCGAGCGAAGCCGGATCGGTCTGCGACAAAGCATAGAAAATAGTATTGCCATCCTCGTAGCGATCCATCATCGACTTGAAGCACATCACAAGCTTCTCACGATCGTTCTCATAAGCCGAGATCGAATCCGACACTTCCTCCATGGCCTTCAGCATATAGCCCACGGCCACACTGTAGTCTTCTTTGGTCAGCTCCTTGTGCTCCTGAATCTTGGTGGCTACTTCAGAAGGACTCGGAGCGCAGGCGGCCAGAAACATGGAAGCCGCCACAAACATCATCGGTAAGAATTTTCTTTTCATAAGCAATAATAATGAATAATGCAAAGTAACACAAAATCGACGAAAAATTAAAAAAATCCTGAATAAAATTCAAAAACATTTGGAAATGAACAAATAATGTTCTAATTTTGTGACGCTTATGGCAAAGCGTGCCGTAAGGAGAGATTTATTAACCCAATTATTAACTTTTTTAATGACTGAATCAAAAGTTCAAAGCCCGATCGAGGACTTCGATTGGGAGAGCTACGAAAGTGGCTCAAGCGTTGCCGAAAAGAGCCGTGAGGAGTTGATGAACACCTACGACGAGTCTCTCAAGACAGCGAAAGAAAATGAAGTTGTAACCGGCATCGTGAAGTCGATCAGCAAGCGCGAGGTGCGAGTTGATATCGGCATGAAGTCGGACGCGATCATCCCCGTCAGCGAATTCCGCTACAATCCCGACCTCAAGGAGGGAGACGAGGTTGAGGTCTATATCGAGACACTCGAAGACAAGAACGGCCAGCTCCGTCTGAGCCACAAGAAAGCATGCCAGACCCGCAGCTGGGACCGTGTCAACGAGGCACTCCAGAACGACGAGGTCATCAAGGGCTACGTCAAGAGCCGCACCAAAGGCGGCATGATCGTGGACGTATTCGGCATCGAGGCGTTCCTTCCCGGATCGCAGATCGACGTGCGTCCCATCCGCGACTACGACGTGTTTGTCGGCAAGACCATGGAGTTCAAGGTTGTCAAGATCAACCAGGAATACAAGAACGTTGTAGTCAGCCACAAGGCACTCATCGAGGCCGAGCTCGAACAGCAGAAGAAAGAGATCATCTCGAAGCTCGAGAAGGGTCAGGTGCTTGAGGGCAAGGTCAAGAACATCACCAACTACGGTGTGTTTGTCGATCTCGGCGGCGTAGACGGACTCGTGCACATCACCGACCTCAGCTGGGGCCGCGTGTCTGATCCCCACGAGGTTGTCAAACTCGATCAGGACATCAAGGTTGTCATCATCGACTTCGACAACGAGAAGAAGCGCATCGCCCTCGGCATCAAGCAGCTCATGCCCCATCCCTGGGACAACCTGGACCAGAACCTCAAGGTCGGCGACCACATCAAGGGTCGCGTGGTGGTTATGGCCGACTACGGCGCGTTCGTAGAGGTACAGCCCGGCGTAGAGGGTCTTATCCACGTCAGCGAGATGAGCTGGAGCCAGCACCTCCGCAGCGCACAGGACTTCCTGAAAGCCGGCGACGAGGTAGAGGCAGTCATCCTGACACTCGACCGCGACGAGCGCAAGATGAGCCTCGGTCTGAAGCAGCTCAAGAAAGATCCCTGGGAGAACATCGAGGAGAAATACGCGATCGGCAGCCGCCACACTGCAAAAGTGCGCAACTTCACTCACTTCGGCGTGTTTGTCGAGATCGAGGAGGGCGTAGACGGCCTTATCCACATCTCTGACCTCAGCTGGACCAAGAAGATCAAACACCCCAGCGAGTTCACTCAGGTAGGCAACGACATCGAGGTTCAGGTTCTCGAGATCGACAAGGACAACCGTCGTCTCAGCCTCGGCCACAAGCAGCTTGAAGACAATCCCTGGGATGTATTCGAGACCATCTTCACAGTAGGTTCGATCCATCAGGGCAAGGTGATCGAGGTTCTCGACAAGGGCGCCGTGATCAGCCTTGAGCACGGAGTAGAGGGATTCGCAACTCCCAAGCACCTCGTGAAAGAGGACGGCTCGCAGGCGAAACTCGGCGACGAGCTCGAATTCAAGGTAATCGAATTCAACAAAGACAACAAGCGCATCATCCTCAGCCACAGCCGCATCGCTGAAGACGCCAACAAAGCGGAGCGCCGCGCCCAGAACGCAGGCCGCCGCGCAGAGAAGCGTCAGGCAACCGAGACTGTAGCCGCACCCGCCATCGAGAAGACAACACTCGGCGACCTCGGCGCACTCCAGGCTCTCAAGGAGCAGATGCAGAAAGAGGAGAAGAAGGGCTGAAAAAGCACTTCGCAGGGCACACCCGAGAGTGTGTCGGCACCTTGACAAAGATAAAATCCCCGCAAGTAATCCTTGCGGGGATTTTTTTGTCAAATAACGTGTATAAATAAAAAGATTTTTGTAATTTTACGAATTGAAAGAAATAAAGGCGAAGATGCTTGACCGGTTGAAGACATATCTGGCGATCACAGTCCTCGCCGCCTCTGCGGCGGCGGCTCTCCCTGTTCATGCCGCTCCCAAGGGATGGGAACCTGTCAAGACCGAGAAGTCAGACGCCAAGCAGGTGGCCAAGGATACAGATTTAGAGATCAAGACCTCAAGCGGCCTTATAATGGTGAGCGCAAACCACTCGGTGCAGATAAAAGTCTTCACCATTCTGGGGCGCCTCGTCAACAGCGAGACTCTTCCCGCGGGGAAATCACAGCTTCAGCTGCCGGCTCACGGAGTCTACATCGTCAAGGTCGGCGATCTGACATGCAAGGTCGCAGTCTGAACCACAAAGAGAAACAACTTAAAATATATCTAACACCAAAAACACATGGAAACACCGAATTTAGACTGGGGCAACCTCCCCTTCGGATATGTCAAGGCAGACTATAACGTACGCTGCACATATAAAGATGGCAAATGGGGCGAGATCGAGGTCAGCGATTCCGAATACGTTCCTCTCCACATCGCGGCGAGCTGCCTTCACTACGGACAGGAATCATTCGAAGGTCTGAAGGCCTTCCGCGGCCCCGACGGCAAGGTACGCGTGTTCCGCATGGACGAGAACGCGAAGCGTTTCATCCGCAGCGCCGAAGGCATATCGATGCAGCCCATGCCCGTTGAACTGTTCGAAGAGATGGTGCGCAAGGTCGTGAAACTCAACGAACGCTTCATCCCCCCCTATGAATCGGGAGCTTCGCTCTACATACGTCCCCTCGAGATCGGCACTTCGCCCAAGATCGGCGTCAGCCCCTCTGAGGAATACATGGTCATCATGCTTGTGACACCCGTCGGCCCCTACTTCAAGGCCGGCTTCCGCCCGACCAAAGTATGCCTGTCGCGCGACTACGACCGCGTTGCGCCCAAGGGCACAGGCTCGATCAAGATCGGCGGCAACTACGCAGCCTCTCTCAACGCCGGCCAGAAAGCCCATGACCTGGGCTACGCGGTGATGCTCTATCTCGACCCGAAGGAGAAAGCGTATCTCGACGAGTGCGGCGCAGCCAACTTCTACGGCATCAAGGGCAACACTTATGTGACACCGGCCAGCGAGACCATCCTGCCTTCTATCACCAACAAGAGCCTCCGCCAGCTTGCCCGCGACATGGGCATGGAAGTCGAGGAGCGCCACATTCCCTATGAGGAACTGTCGGAGTTTGACGAGGTAGGCAACTGCGGCACCGCGGCGGTATGCACCCCCATCGGCCAGATCGACGATATCGACAACGGACGCACATTCAGCTTCGACATGAACGAGGCAGGCCCTGTGACAACAAAACTGTACAACAAGCTTCGCGGCATACAGTACGGCACAGAGCCCGACACGCACAACTGGTGCGAAGTCATCGAGTTCGACCGATGACCTGCGTCGAAAGCATAATCGACAGATACTACGGAAACGCAAGCCGGCTGCGCACCCTGTTGACGGTGCACAGCCGGCTTGTCGCCGACAAGGCCCTGCGCTGCGCCCGCAAGCGCGGACTTGACAGCAGGATTGACCTTCTGTTTGTGGAGGAGGCCGCGATGCTCCACGACATCGGCATCTTCAGGTGTGACGCTCCCGACATATTGTGTCACGGGGATCTTCCGTATATCTGCCACGGCACAGAGGGACGCGCCATACTTGACCGTGAGGGTCTCCCCCGCCATGCACTCGTGTGCGAGCGTCACACCGGCGCGGGACTCACCGTCGACGACATCGTAAGCCAAAATCTGCCACTCCCCTTGCGCGACATGACTCCCCGATCACCGGAGGAGAGACTTATCTGCTACGCCGACAAATTCTATTCGAAATCGGGCGATCCGACAGAAGAGAAACCGCTTGAGAAAGTCATCGCCTCTATGGCACGGCACGGCGAGGACACTCTGGCCCGCTTCATGCGCCTGCACGAGGAATTCGGAGAGTAATCGTATCACAACAGAGCAAGCCCCCTTTCCGCAAAATGCGGGAAGGGGGCTTGCGCTTGCGTGATGCGGCGAATCATATCTCACTCTCACCATATCCGGAATTGTCCACCGGTTCGACTTCGGCAGCGCGGCTCTTGGTCGCCTTCATGTTGCCGAACGAATATTTGATCGTCAGACGAACCTGACGGCCGCCGCGCCAGCGCTCACTGTACTGTTCGTAACCGTCGCCGATGCTTGTGCTCCGCCATTTCCTCGAATCGAAGAGGTCGCGGCAGTTGAGCGATACCGACCAGTCGCCGAATGTCTTTCTAAGGCCGATATCGACACTCCAGCCGCCCTGATGTGATCCCTGCGCCTCCTTGTGGTCGGATGAATAGCGGCCGGTGGCCTGAAAAGCGAGCTGCCACGGAAGCTTGACGTTGGCCATCATGCGGGCATCCCAGGCAAAAGCGTCCTGCTTTTTGTTTGAAAGCAGAATGTCGGAACCCGATTCGGCATGCATCAGATAAGACCATGCCGAGATATGGTTGTTATATAGATTGACAGTCGTGGTCAGATCGAGCCATCCTGAGAAAAGCTGATTCTTCGACACGATCTCCACGCCGGAATCGGCACGGCTCGACACATTGGCCCACGTTGAGAACATCACGTCACCATCCATATAGCTCAGACGGTTCATCACGTCGGAAGCCTGGCGCAGATATGCCGAAACGGATATCATATGATAAGTCCAGCTTTTCAGATAATTGAGTTCGAACGAATTAGAGAACTCCGGATCAAGCTGCGGATTACCGTAAGAGATCGAGGTGGGATCCGAAATGTCGCGGAATGAATTGAGCTGCCCTCCGAAAGGACGGCGTATGCGCCGCGTATAATTGATCTGAAGCTCATTGTCCTGCGGGAGAGCGTAGGAAAGGAACAACGAGGGGAAAAGAGCAAACTTGTTTATCTTGTATTCAGGCACATCTGCCACGTTCTGCGGAGCCCCGGCCATGTCATCCCAGGCGAGCGAGCGGGTACGCACCTGCCATGCCTCACCTCTAAGACCGCCAGAATAGCTGAAATTGCCCGTCTTGCCTCCGAGAGTGAAATAAAGTGCCGAGATGTTGTTGGTGTATATGAACCGGTTGTAGAGCGAAGTGGCAAGAGCCATATCTTCGGGCGAGGTGCCCCGCCACGTAGTATTGGGGGAATTCTCGTGCGAGTAGTTGCCGTTGAATCCGGCCTCAAGTTTGAGGTAGCGGCTGAATGTGTTGGAGTAATCGATCTTAGCCTCCCAGGTGTTGACATTGATCGGCATGGTCTGCTCGCGGTAAGAGGTATTCTCTATATCGCCCGGCCAGAGTTCATCCTCCATGTACGAATTCCACGAAGGACCGCCCCAATGGTTATAGCTGACATTGGCGTCGATCGTATGGTCGTCGCGGAAACGGTGGGTATATCCGAACTCTCCGTGGGCTCCACGGTTGTCGCCACGGTTGCGGGAGAGCTGAGTATCGGCAAACCACTGCCCCGGCATGTTGGAGCTGAAGTCAGTGGTGGTATGCCCCCAGCGGTGGCCGAACATTCCGAATCCGTTCAGATAGAAGTCATCATTGTCTGTGAGGTGGTATGTGGCTCCGAGACGGAAAAAGATGTTGTCGCCATGATTGCGCGAGCTGCCGTCGGAGTTGGTAAAGTCGCCGTTGTCGAACGTGCGGCGCATCTTGCTGCCCCCCGTATTGTGACGCATCCGGAAACCCACACTCGCGTAGGTATCCCATCTCGAAGTGTTGTAATTGATATTGAACGACGCGTTGCCTCCACCCTGGGTGTTGGCAGAAAGCTCAGCGCTTCCGAAATAACCGCCGCGTCTGTCTTTCTTGAGGATTATATTGATGATTCCGGCCGTACCCTCCGGACTGTATTTTGCCGAGGGATTGGTGATGACCTCGATGCGGTCGATGCTCTCGCCCGGTATCTGCTCGAGAATCTGGGCACGGTTGTCGGCGGTAAGGCCGGACTCCTTGCCGTTGATCCACACCGTCACAGACTCGTTGCCACGTAGAGAGACCGTACCCTCCTGATCGACCTCGACAGAAGGAATGGATTCGAGCAGCTCGCTCGCCGACTGTCCGGCCGAGGCTATGTTGGCATCGACCTGAAAGACCTTGCGGTCGAGCTCGAAGCGCATCTGGCTGCGCACACCCTCGACCACGACCTCCTTGAGCACTTTCGAGTCGTCGGCGAGACGGATCGTGCCAAGATCGACATCCTCTCCTGCCAGTGTGACAGGCCGGTCCTGATTGACACTGCCCACATTCATGACCCTGACCACATAAGAGCCGTCAGCCAACGGAGGCAGGGTGAAAGTACCGTCGTCAGCCGTAGAGACACTTATATTGAGAGGCTTGTCGGTTCGGGTATCAATGACCTGGACCGTTACAAAATCCATCGGATCGCCAGTCTCCTTGTTTACTACCCGGCCGGAGACACTGCCTTTCGCCATGACGGCAACGGGAACGGCCATCATTCCCGCCAAAAGATAATTTCTGATTTTCATAATGCTGCGGAACGCGCCTGCGGATCAGCAGGACACGCATGGAAAGTATAGTGGATAACTGAGTCTTTGACTCAACAGGCCGACAGGATTTTCCGTCTGCCGAAATCTATGACAGCCGACACACTACATGGATTAAGATCCCATCCCATAAAAAATGTTAACAGACTGCATGCTCATTACGCAGACATGTCATAAAAATATTAATTTTGCGAGGCCGACAAAGAGGGCAACCTCTACTGCCGGCCATCTTCAGAAATCAAGCAAAAGAAAGAATGGACACAGAAGAGCAGATTTTACAGGAAGCGACACTCTATGACGGACGCCCCGCCGACGGAGACGCGTCGCGCACCGACGCAGAGGTGACAGTATACGATTTTCTCGACCGCACAGGCGTAAATTACCACACGCTGTGCCATCCGGCCGCCTTCACCATGGAGGAATGCGAGGCAGTGAGACGCCGGATCGGAGCCCCCGTCTTCAAAAATCTTTTTCTGACCAACCGACAGCAGACCGATTTCTATCTGCTGATGATACCTGCCGACAAGCCTTTCAAGACAAAATATCTATCATCTCAGCTGGGATGCGCCCGGCTCTCGTTCGCCTCGGCCGACAAGATGGAGGAGCTTCTGCACATCCAGCCCGGCGCCGTGTCGCCCATGGGGCTTATACATGACACGGGGCACAAGGTGCGCCTCATCATCGACCGCGATCTCGAGCAGACCGGCACGTATGCATGCCATCCGTGTGTAAACACGGCCAGCGTGTCGATGAGCCTTTCCGACCTGCTTGAGAAAGTGATTCCGGCCACAGGCCATTCCCACACGTGGGTAGACCTGAAGCCGGAATAGAGGATTTCACTCAGCCATGCATGGCTGAGTAGTTACTCTCAAGTCAGCGTCTTATAACCTTGGCGGCACTCCGGCCTTTGCGGCAGACGTACACTCCGGGGGCAGAGTCTCCCGACACACGCCGGCCAGCGAGATCGTAATATACAGCCTCGCAGTCAGAATCATCATTCTGAAGAGATCCTACCGAATTCTGAATGACAGTGGCGTCGATCCGGATATTGTCGATACATGTCAGAATGTGTGAGTTGACCGTATTGAGCCACTGAAGCTCTACCGTCTTGCCTGCATAAGGGAGCATGTCGAACTCGCAGGTCTGCCAACAGGCCGGCCCCTCCTGAGGAGCTTCGCCGAGCTGCTCGACACTACCCCTGAGGTCATCCACATATACCTGCAGCGTGTTCTTGTTATTGACGGAGACATAGGTGTCGAACTTGAGAACCGCCGATTCGGCATTTTCAGGAATAGCAATCTTGGCGGTGCCGATCATCGCCGTCTCGCCGGCGTTATATGCGTAATGATATGCGAAACCGCCGTCATCGTCCGAAGGCCCCGACGGAACGCCGACATCATATGTAGCCATATTCGCGATATCCCAGGTGGCCGCATAATTGGCAATGCCTCTCGACCACATGGCATAAGTGAGCTGACCGTCGGCAAAAGACTCTTTGAACGGCAGCGTATAAGGAGCCCCAGCATAGAAGATGCCCGAGCCGGTACCGGCACTTTGACCATAAGACGTGCGTGAAAGCACCGTATACTGCACCTGCCGCTGCTCCTCATCCTCGCCGCAGACCTGGTCGACATACCTCGGTTCGCTGACATTCTCGGCGAGCAGACCAACCGACGAGCCATGTATACGATATATATCATAGGTGACTGAATCTTCAGGCAGCGGATTTCCGAGCTGATCCTCAAGACATGGCGTCCACTCGATCACGACCTGCCCCTCGTTGTCGCCGAGATACTTGTTGACGACTTTCGGCCATACGGCATAATATATTCCTGTAAAAATGGTCTGCGACACAGACGGCCCGGTGCCTTCAGTGTTCGAGCATGCCACACTATATGAATGGAGCGCCACACTCGGCTCCGCATCTACATAAGACACCTGCGAACCCGGCTCGACATTTTCATCCGAATTGATCAGCTCTCCGTCGCGATAATAGCTCACGGTAACTGGGGCGCCGAGTGGTTTGCCGTTTATGGATTTATCGGGCACCGCTACATTGACAGTCGCCATTGGGACTCCCTCCGGGTCGCGCACGACTTCGATCTCCGGGTAATCGGGTGCATTTGTGTTTATACCGTCGGAGATGGCGAAGTCATCGATAAGCAACGCATACATGTCAGGATCTGACACGCCTCTTACAGCAAAGTAATATGTACCCTCCTCTTCGGCTGTGAAAAGAGCCTGCAGAGCGGTCCAGACAGTTTCCGTAAGTTCCGTCGCCGGCAATATGCATTCGGTCATACCTTCAGCCGACGGCTCTCGGCCTGCCCTCAGTTCGATCTTCTCAGGCAGATCACCACGATACGGACGCGCATGCACGGTAAACGTGTATGCATACTCCCGAGCGAGTTCAAGCGGCGGAGAGATCAGCCAGTCGTCGGCCGCCTGCCACTGGTTGAACATCAGTGCAACAAACCCCTGGGAATTCCACTCCCACTTCTTTGCGTCTCTGTTTGCATCGATTACAGTGAACTGTTCGAGATCTGACGATTCAGAGAAACCGCAATAAAAAAGACCGCCGGAATCCTCGGCCCTTAGCAACGGGCTTTTGAATCCGGCGTCATCGGAAGTCACAGACAGCTCTTGAGGCATTGTGACCTTACTGGAAGCAGATGAAAGGTGGGAGGCACTGCCGTCGGTAGTTGCCTGAGCGGAACCTGAGTCTACATCAAGTTTACCTGATGCTCCGGACTGAATTGCCGGCAGCGCCGCTCCGGAGGCCGCAAGCAAGAGTGCCGCTCCGGCTGACAAGATAAATTTTTGCATACGCATCGCATACTATACCGTAGACCCACAGACCGGTGTGACAGAATGATGAGGCATGGGTCTGCCGCGATTGCAGTGATCGGAAGCCACACCACAACAGCGGTGCCCCAACTTGTTCGAAAATGCAGACACCGATGAATCCGGGCCGTGACAGAAAGCTATCGGAGAGCATCCGTTCCGCATCGGCTAATATACAACAATAATCTGACAGTGCGGCATTGACACAAGTTCCAGTTGGCGAACTTCATCGAATCAATGGTCAATTTATTGCCCCTCATATGTGCATGAAGATGGAAATCCGCTCTGTAATGGGAAATCTCCAGATGATTGGAGACAAGATTCCGCATTGATTAAGGAATTATTTCCGTAATTGGAAATTATTCCTTAATTTTGCAGACCGATAGCGAATCATGCCATAAAGCATGATTTCTGAACATAAGAATGGTCTTCCGGAACGGATCTGTGCCACGGTGACTGCCAGACATCGGTGACTGCCAGGCCACGAAAGCGGCATTCGTCAGCGGCTGACCGATCAAACTGAAACAATAAACAACTCGATATGAAAGCATATGTTTTTCCCGGACAGGGTGCCCAGTTCGTAGGAATGGGCAAAGATCTCTATGACAACAACGCCGAGGCAAGAGAACTCTTTGAGAAAGCGAACGAGATTCTCGGCTTCCGTATCACCGACCTGATGTTTGAGGGCACAGAAGAAGACCTGAAGCAGACAAAGGTGACGCAGCCCGCGATCTTCCTTCACAGCGTGCTTCTTGCCAAGAGCCTTGGCGATGACTTCCAGCCCGACATGGTGGCAGGCCACTCGCTCGGCGAGTTCTCTGCGCTTGTGGCAGCCGGCGCGCTTAGCTTCGAAGAGGGTCTCAGACTCGTCTCCAAGCGTGCGATGGCCATGCAGAAGGCATGTGAGGCGCGACCCTCGACAATGGCGGCAGTGCTCGCCCTTCCCGACGAGAAGGTAGAGGCACTCTGCGCCGAGGTCGACGACGTGGTTGCTCCCGCCAACTACAACTGCCCCGGCCAGGTGGTGATCTCCGGCACAATCGAGGGTATCGACGCCGCATGCGAGAAGATGCTCGCCGCCGGTGCGAAACGCGCGATGAAGCTCAAGGTGGGCGGCGCTTTCCACAGCCCGCTCATGCAGCCCGCACAGGAGGAACTCGCAGAGGCCATCGCCGCAGCAGAGTTCAAGACTCCCCGCTGCCCCATCTATCAGAATGTTGACGGCAAACCCCACACCGACCCCGCAGAGATCAAGGAGAACCTGATCAAGCAGCTCACCGCACCCGTGCGCTGGACATACGACGTGCAGGCCATGGTGGCCGACGGCGCCAACGAATTCGTGGAACTCGGCCCCGGCGCCGTGCTCCAGGGTCTCGTCAAGAAGATCGACCGCTCCGTAGCGACAAGCGGAATGCAGTAATCCTGCACTTTTTTGACCGAATTTCACAGATCATATTGGAAAGTTGCCTGAAATGTTGTAATTTTAGGCAACTTTTCTCATAGACAAGCATAAGAAGTTGTTTAAACTAATTTACGAAACCTAAGAAGTGTTTAAAATTGTTTCTTAA
>CAMWRV010000057.1 GCA_947176745.1 uncultured Muribaculaceae bacterium | reverse complement strand
TCGTTATTTTCCTTAAAAAATTTCACAAATCAAATTAGTTTAAACAACTTCATAATAACGAATATCTCTTATGGAATGAACTATAATCACAATACGGGTTATTTCAGAACTGAAGTTGGCAACAGATCCGCAGCTATTCTTCTTTATAGCATAGGGAAAGGATGCTTGACCAAAGAAAAGTAACTCTTTACGCATACTTAAACAGCAATAAGACCGTTTTATCTAAAAAACACAAGACAAATGAAATGCTTCACTGCGATTTCGGTATAGCACGCTATGCTTCTTCGCTCCGCACCGGAATCGCCTAAAAAACATGCTCGCATATTGTATAAATTAAATTTGAACACCTACTTATTATCGCATATTAAACAATGAACCAAATTAAAGACCATGATAAAATTCATTAAAGCAGGCATTGTCTGCATGTTATGCCTCGTCTGCCTGACGGAATGTTCAAACGACAACCAGGGCTTTCCGGACGAAGTCATTTTTCCGGCAGAAGGAGGTCGCATCTCCCTTATATCGGAAAACGCAGTGTATGTGGGTTGCATCCGTTTCTGCGGAGAAATACAGTCGTGCGATATCGAATACGATGACAGCAAACCAGACTCCATCCTCATCTCATACGACTGGCTATCAGTCAAAGCACGAATCGGAGACAAAAAAATCGTTCTGATCGCTAATGATCAGAATAGCACTTATGATGTCATTGATCTCTCTATCAGCTTCGACCCGGATCCAGAAGCACGAATCAAAGTCACACGTAAATGATTCCTCGTATGAAATACTCTAAAGTCATAGCTTTTGTTACAATGGCTGCCAGTCTGGTTCCATGTATGCAAGCACAGAATGGAATAACCTCATATACAGCAGACCAGACGTCATTCATGGCTTCTAATATAGGTGAAGCTGACTCCGAAGCAACAAGCCTCAGACCTGAATCGGCAACCGCGAAAAACATATACGCTGAGTTCCTCGGGCCATCAAATATCTTCGGAATCAGTTTCGACTCAAGATTCAGGCCAAAGAGTGCCTTCGGCTTCAGAGCAGGCATTTCGACAGGTATTGGGGGTAGCCTTTTTCTCTTTGAGAAAAACAAAAACAATTTTGCGATAGGAATACCTCTGGAGATCAACGGTATATTCGGAAAAGGGCGCAACAAGTTCGAGGCCGGGATCGGCACTAACTTAGGACTGATAACAAGACGCAAATACACTTTGTCTGTAGATGACCACATAACCGACGGCTTAAATGACTGGCATATGCGGAAGACAACTTCGTCTTACTTCTACTACTTCATGTTCGCCAACATAGGCTACAGACTACAGAAAGAAAACGGATTCATGCTGCGTGCCGGATTGACTCCAACCTTTACTTTCGGCGGCACGGGACACATGAAGCTGTTTCCATTTATACTTCCATACATAGCTTTAGGATATACTCTGTAGGATACGAGACCGCATCCCACAAAAATGTTAACGCAGGTCGCGATTTTGGTCTGATTTGGTCTTGCAGTAGAAGGAGAAGTTTGCTATGAGACTGAATCAACCTCGAAGCGCTCGCTATTCAGATTTAACACTTACATAGGGTCTAAGATGCTTCAAAGAATATAAGCTGTGAAAACAAAATCAGATGGCGATTGACTGAATCGACATGACAATAACGATGGCGACATCCGGATTTCAGATTGATCCGATGTCGCTGTCAAACAAATAGTGCATTCCGGACGTTAGGACAAAAAGTAAACTAATATCCATTTTGCTGAATGAAAAAACATTTACCTCAGGCTTTATGTGCCATTTTGGCCGTGGCCTCCACTCCCTCTTTCGCGCAGGACATTCCGGAGTCGGGAGACAACAGCGGAAACAGGGTTTCTTTTGTGAAAACCAGCCAGGACACTACCGTCTACAACATTCTTGAGAAAGACCGCTCGAAAAACGTCAACGAGATACCGGTGCCTCATTTTGCCATCCACACGGCCAACAACAAGTTCGTCATGACTATCGGCGCGCAGGTCAATCCTATAATAGGCGGAGACCTCGGAAGCGACCTCTACACACAGGAAGGCGCGGGCATCAATTTCGTTCCGAGCCAGATACCGATTCCTTCGGCCGCCGGCCGCAAGTCAGACTTCTTCATCAATGCTCTCAATGCCTGCATCGACCTGCAGGTGGTAGGCTTCGGCGGAACCGCCGACCAGATCACCGGCTACATAAAACTGGCCACAAGCGGCAATGACAAGACCATCGAACTCAACAAGGCCTACATCACATGGCGCGGCCTGACGGCCGGTCTGAAACACTCTCTGTTTCAGGACGAGTCTGTAGTGCCTCCGACCATTGATCCCCAGGGGCCGAACGGCCTTGTGGCCAATACGGTCAACGAGATCGGCTATGAGTCTCCATCCTGGAAAGGCTTCAAATTCGGCATCGGAGTCGACATGCCTACCTATTACTCCTCATCAGGCCATTACTGGGGACACGATTACAAGACATGGGACGGACATGACATCACCGGCGAACTCGTTTGCGATCCCGATGCTTACAGTTTCGAGGCTCCCGACATACCGATGTTTGCCGAATGGGGCAAGGATGATCTCAACCGCATACGGTTGTCGGGAATAGTCAGACCGATGATATACAAGGATATCCTCAATGACGCCCGGCGCGCATCCGTGGGCTGGGGCCTGTCGCTGAGCGGCAACATCAATCCTGTGGAGCAACTCATATTCTATCTTCAGGCCACATACGGAAAGGGAATAGGAGCCTACATCCAGGATCTCGCCGGAATGCCCCTGTCGTTTGTTCCGAAAGATGATTACCCCGGTCACATGACACCCACTCCGATGATGGGCTGGAGTGCCGCCATGACATATAATATCAACGACAGATGGCAGATAAACGTGATGGGCTCGCAGGCAAGACTATGGCAGGTCTCCGCATATGCCGAACATGAGGCCGTGGAACATGGGATCAACGACTACAAATACGGATACTACGGCGCGGCCAACGTGTTCTACAACATCTCGTCTTATCTGCAGTTAGGACTTGAGTATGACTACGGCTACCGCAAGAGCTGGAATATCGGCAGCTCCCACGACAACCGCATACAGTTCCAGATAATGTTCGCACTCTGATGACTTCAAGGCCATACAATAAAAAAGAGCGGCTTCGGGCCGCTCTTTTTTATTGTCACAAGATTCCGGATCAGAACCAGCGAACGTAAGCGAAGTCCTGACGGTGAGGCAGGTTGGCGTTCTTGGGGTACATGCGGAGAGCGAAACGGTATACACCGGCCTCGCGCATCTGATTCTTGAGCTCGTATGTGCAGATATCACCCTCCTGGCGCACCAGTGCGAGATCCTCGCGCTTGAGGAACTTGCTCTCGCCATCCTTGTCGGCATAAACCACGAGTTCCACGCCGATGGAATCGCCAAGACCACGAGTGTTGAGCACAGCCTTCACTGTGAAGCGGTCGCCCGCACGGCAAGCGCCGTTGTTGCCACACTCATCGTGGAACTCTGTCGAGAGAACCTCGATGCTGTCCCATTTCGACACCACATTCTCCTTCCATGCCACGATCTCACGGGCAAGCTTGTAGTCGTTCTTTGCGAGCTTCTTCGAACGTGCAGCCTCGGGCTGATAGAAGCGGTCGATGTAATCGTCGAGCTGACGCTTCATAGTGAAAATCGGGGCGATGTGACCGATCGAACGCTTGATATACTGAATCCACTCGGGAGAATAGCCCTTGCTGTTCTTTGCGAAGTAGAGGGGCACGATCTCGTTCTCAAGCATCGAATAGATAGTGGCGGCATCGAGCTTGTCCTGCTGAGCCTGATCTGTATACGTGCGCTTGTCGGTGAGAGCCCATCCTGCCTTCTCGTCGAGACGGTAGCCTTCATACCACCAGCCGTCGAGCACAGAGAAGTTGAGCACGCCGTTCATCTCGGCCTTCTCGCCCGATGTGCCGGAAGCCTCAAGAGGACGTGTGGGAGTGTTGAGCCAGATGTCGACACCGGAAACAAGACGCTTGGCCACGATCATGTTGTAGTCTTCGAGGAAGATGATCTTGCCTGAGAACTGAGGCATCTTCGAAATCTCGGTGATACGCTTGATAAGACCCTGTCCTGCCGCATCGGCGGGGTGAGCCTTGCCCGAGAAGATGAACTGCACGGGATACTTCTCGTTGTTGACGATCTTGGCCAGACGGTCGAGGTCGGTGAAGAGAAGATGAGCGCGCTTGTATGTGGCGAAACGACGTGCGAAACCGATGATCAGAGCGTTGGGATTGATCTTGTCGACAATCTTCATCACCTCGGTGGGATCGCCCTGGTTCTTGAGCCATTTCTCCTTGAAGTCCTTCTTGACGAAGTTGATGAACTTGTTCTTCAGGGTCATGCGCATGTTCCAGATATCCTCGTCGGCAACCTTGAAGATGTTTTTCCACATCTCGGGATTGCTCTGGTCGCGGAAGAGCTCGGGATTGAGGTGGTCGCCATAGAAGGCCTTCCATTCAGAAGCTGCCCATGTCGGCATGTGTACGCCGTTGGTTACATAGCCTACGTGAGACTCTTCGGGGGCATAGCCCTTCCATACGCCGGCGAACATCTTCTTCGACACCTCGCCGTGAAGCCAGCTCACGCCGTTGGCCTCCTGACATGTGTTGAGAGCGAACACGCTCATCGAGAAGCGCTCGTTGGTATCGGGGTTCTCGCGGCCCATGTTCATGAGGTCGTTCCACGAAATGCCGAGCCTTGCGGGGAACTCGCCCATATATTTGCCGAAGAGCGACTCCTCGAAGTAGTCGTGGCCGGCAGGAACCGGAGTGTGAACAGTATAGAGCGACGACGCGCGTACCATCTCGAGAGCCACGTTGAAGGGGAGGTGGTCATTGTTGACATAGTCGACGAGACGCTGCAGGTTGAGAAGCGCGGCATGACCTTCGTTGCAGTGGTAGAGGTCGGTCTTTATGCCGAGACGGTTGAGCATGAGGATACCGCCGATGCCGAGCAGATACTCCTGCTTGATGCGGTTCTCCCAGTCACCGCCATAGAGCTTGTGGGTGATCTCGCGGTCCCACTGAGAGTTGCGGTCGAGATCTGTATCGAGGAGGTAGAGATTCATGCGGCCCACATTCACACGCCATACATGGGCGTAGACAATACGGCCGGGATAGGGCACCTCAAGTATCATCGGCTGACCGTCTTCGCCGAGCACCGCCTCGATGGGGAGCTGGTCGAAGTTCTGCGACTCATAGTTCGCGATCTGCTGGCCGTCGATAGAGAGTGACTGCGAGAAGTATCCATACTTGTAGAGGAAACCTACGGCAGTCATATTGACGCGGCTGTCGGAAGCCTGCTTGATGTAGTCGCCGGCGAGCACTCCGAGACCGCCCGAATATATTTTCAGACAGTTGCAGAGACCATACTCCATCGAGAAGTATGCCACTGAAGGAATCTTGTTGTCCATGGGGACTTTCATGTATTCCTTGAAATCAGCATATGTGTCGGCGATCTGGTTCATCAGATCCTTGTCGGCGAGGATTTCGTTGTAGCGGTCGTAGCTGAGCTGCTGGAGGAGCATGACGGGATTCTCGCCCACCTTGCGCCACAGATCATGATCGAGTTCACGGAATAGATGTTTGCCTTTGCTGTTCCACACCCACCAGAGGTTTTTCGACATTTCCTCAAGAGCCTTGAGCTCTTTGGGAATCTCGGCGCTCACAGTGACGTTGCGCCATGACGGCTGGTTGGTGTTGCTTACCTGAAGTTTCATAATTTATCTTATTATAAATATTTTGATTATTAGATTGTCTTATTTCTGGTTATGACGCGACAGGGCTATACGGAACGCCTCGTCATAATGGGTTATAAAATATTTCCAGTCTGTTTTGGCCGAAGTGAGGAATGCCATATTGCGGGCATGAAGCCTGGCTGTCTGGTCTTCCGACAGGTAGGCCACGGCTGCCGACGCGATCTCGTCGCGAGCCGACATATAGTTGGAGTCGTCGCGATCCACGACACGCACTCCGCAGTTGTCGATGCCGTCGGTGAAAGAGTCGAGAACCCACTGGCCGAAACCGGCCTTGTTGTCTGTGACAGTCGGGACTCCGAACGCCACACTTTCGAGCGGAGTGTATCCCCACGGCTCATAATACGAGGGAAAGAGAGTGAGATCGAACGCCGGCAGAATGTCGTAATACGATATTCCCACTATTCCGTCGTTGCCGTCGAGGTAACAGGGCACATAAATCACCTTGACATTGCGAAGCGCCCCCTCCTCTTTAAGCTGACGGATGCGCACGCACACCTCGTCGGAATCCTCGTTGTGAAGACGATGCGTCAGATAGTCGGTCTCGACTGTACCGCTGCCGTTCTCAACAGCAGCCTTGAGCGAAGGCGACGGACGGTCCACCCATCCGGGAACGAGAATGAAAGCTATCGCCTCCTTGTCGGCCGGAAGCCGGCGATCGATTTCGGCAACAGTGTCGAGAAAAAGATCGAGACCCTTGTTGCGGTATTCATGACGGCCCGAAGTGGCGATCATGAATGTCGAGTCGGAATAATCCTTTCCTGTCATCAGCCCTGCCATACGGAGCAGCCGGGCACGGCCCTCTTTTCTCAGACGGTTGTATTTCACGGTCTTGGGCACAAAATCAGGCTCAAAACCGTTGGGGGTGACCACATCGACCGGACGGCGCAGAAGCTGGGCGCATTCGGCTGCCGTCACTTTGCTGACCGTCGTGAAACAGTCGGCATTGAAGGCGGCCTGTTTCTCAAGCGAGTGCTTTGACTCCATGTTGAGCTCACGCGCCATCTGGTCGCCGTCGTAATGGTGAAACTCTCCGTACAAAGGCTTGCCGTTGCCGCATATGCTGCGGCCAATGCTTGTGGCGTGTGTAGTAAACAACGTGGCAGTCTTCGGAGATCGGGCTTTCAGATAGAGAAGCCCCATGCCGGTGGTCCATTCGTTGAAATGAGCCACCACGCGCGCGGGATCTATTTTAAGGAGTTCGGCAAGTCGCATCGTCACAATAGCTGATGCTACGGCAAATGCGCACGACTCGTCATAATCTCCATATGAATGCAGCGAATCGACTCCATATCTCTCCCACATCTCTCCATATATCTCAGGAAGATGCTTTGCAGTGTCTCCGGGATTGACAAGAATCACCTGCGGAGAACCCGGTATGACCCATCGGCCCGTACGGATTGTTATACCCCAGGGAAGCTCAAGTCTTGAAGATGCGGATTTGAACAGAGTTTTTCTCTCCTTAAAATAAGGTGACGGATTCTCGACAGTCCATATGTCGGGACCGATAAAAGCCAGTTTGTCGGCGAACTCCTCGTTCAGGACACGGGCTTTGGTTGAAAGGACGGCATAGATGCCGCCGACTTTATTGCAGACTTCCCAGCTTGTCTCTACAAGCAGATCCACCTGCTTAGTCATATCGGACGCACCATCGGCGTCCTTAATGCTTTGAGATGTCATAAAAACTTGTCTAATACACCGCAAAAATAATAAAAAATAATCTACTCACAAAAAACTTCACGACATTTCGATATTTTTTAGCCAGATTTTATTCAATTTCACTTTAATTAGTGTATCATATTGCCTTTTAGTGCACTATCTGACACTTTTATATTTAAACCCAATTATTTTACCATCTTTATTGCCAAGAAACAACCATCGAAGAATTTCATCAAAGGCTTACCGGGAAGTCGCACAGACATAAGAGCCCGTTGCTATCCGACGCATTCCAATTAAAAAATGCCCGGTCCGCAATGCGCGGCCGGGCATCGGCAGTATGATTTGACCTGTTGTCAGAAAGGCAGATCGTCGGTACTGTTGTCTGCACCTGCGAACGGATCCATGGCAGGTGCGGCGGGAGCCTGCTGGGCGGGAGCCGCAGCCGGCGCCTGTCCGAACCCGGCGGTTGCAGCCTGCGGCATTCCATCGGAAGGACGGGCGGAAAGAACGTTGACGTCAGTGTACCAACGGCCGTTGAACTCGCGGCTCTCCAGTTCGAATGTCACCGCATAGCTTTTACCTACCTCGAAATTGAGCATGTCGACACGGTCGCCGAATACGTGAAATTTCACACGGCGGGGGTACATGCCGGGAGTCTCGAGCACCCATTCCTTCTTTTTCCAGGGCCTGCCGGCCTTTGATACACCTTCCTGCAGAGGAAGGTCGAAAATTATTGTTCCTTCTAATTCCATATCTTGTATATATAGTATGCTGTCTCTCGCCACCGTTTATTCTGAAACTGCCGGATGAACGACAGTTGCGGAGGGCAATTATCATGCAAAGGTACAAATTTTAAACAGGCTTCACAAATTAAATTTACTATTTCTGAGTCTTACGAGTCTTTCCCGAGTCTTTCTCAGCCTACGGATAAGTATTACGCCCCATCTACAAATATGGCCCGGCCACCGGGAAGACAGTAGCCGGACCAGATGTCAGCAAAGTCGGGTCAGACAAGTGTCCGGATCCGGACACCTGCATTTAGAGTTTGTTTAGAGCTTATTTAACGATCACCCTGGCCGTATTGCCATTTACGGTCACCATGTAGACTCCGGACGCGACCTTCACGGCCTCTTCCTCTGCCGGTTCGCCATTAGAGTAGATTACCATGCCGTTGGGGTTGACAACGGAAACCTTGCCGTTGGCATTGGTGATATGGATTGTGCCGGGAGTGGTGTAGACTCCGACACCTTCCGCCATGATATCATTGAGACCGCTGACAAGAACCGTTGTCTTGTTGGAAAGGTCACTCCTGCCCTCCTTGTAGAGAGCCACAACATGATAGGTGTGCGTTCCATCTGCGGCGGCGACATGCCTGAACCCGGGAACCGAGAGCATAGTCTCGTTAAGTTTCTCGCCATCGCAGTAGATGTCGTAACCCTCAAGCTCGGCATTATTGCCGAACTGGGCAAAAGTGATGTCATCGATGAAGATGGCAGAAACGGCAGATTCCACGTAACGGATAGCGAAATAGCGTGAACCTTCGGGTACGTCAAAGCTATACTGTGTGTATGTGTCGGCCAGAGTGACGGGCTCTCCGACTCGGATGAAGTCGTCAGCCTCCTTGCCTGTTGTCGAATAAAGCATTTCGATCTTATGGCTGCCCCAGAGAGAGCTGCCGAAATTACCGAGTGCCCAGAAAGAGATGGTCTGCGCGGAGCCGTTGAGCAACGGAGATATCAACCAGTCGTCATTGACATCGTCGTCTGTGACGGCGTCAACCGGGAATGCCGCGAAACACTTGCTGCCGGAGTGTGCGAAGTTGCGCTCTTCATTGATATTTTCCCAGACGATGAACGCGGAAGGCTCTCCGAAACCCGGGAACTGGTCGCCGACAATAGGATATGTCGTGAGGCCGTCACCGTCAATAAACGACCAGCGGCCGGCACGGTTGATGCTGAACGGCACATACTTCTCGCAATCTTCGGTTATGGCTGCTGCCACATCGGGAGCACTCCACGTGAGGATGACGACATCTTCTTCCTGAGCACCCGAGAGATCCCTGACAGCCGGCAGACGAGACTCAAGCACCTCGACTTCTACAGGATCGCTCGCGTTATTGAAGTTGATCTGATCCTTGCCATAAGCGATATTGAAATGGTAGGCCTGCACTGTCTCCCAGAAAAGACCGGGTGACTGAGTGAATGTAACCGTACCCTTTTCTCCTGCCTTGACTGATACCGGATCGCTTTCCGCCACTTTTTCATTGTTGCGGTACAGCTCGACTACAATCGCGTCGGCATTCTCATATCCTATATTGCGGAAACCTGCTGTAAGCAAATTCTCTTCACCGGGTTCAAGCATCGGAACGTCAATTGCAAGCGCCATCATGTCGTGATCGGCAAACTGACGGATCTGAATGTCATCGATAAAGAAATATTTGTTATTCTGCTTGTAGTAACCCGCAAACTCCACATGGATGCCCGGCTGTACGGTCTTGCCGCGGTATTTATCGAGTGATACCGTAATTGTATGCCAGCCCGGGGTGCTGAAATCATTTGTCGATACGGGAGCGCTCAACGCAATATCTCCCTCATAGGGTACATGTATGATCGGCCAGAACAGATATTCGTCACGAGAACTGCCCTCCTCCTCAGGATAGATATAGAACTGGAATGAGAAAGCCGAGAGTTCGCTGTCGTCCACATGAACCTTACCGGTGAAGAAATTGGTCTTCGCGTCTTCATAGACGGAATACTCCGTGCCGAAGTTGGGATTAAAAGCGACAGGCCATGCGAACGCGTAGCCGTCTCCGTCGGGAGTCTCCAGGCCGAGTGCAGCCGAGGTTGAGGGATTGACCACCGACCATTCAGGGAACCATGAGCCCCACCACTGTCCGCCGCTTGTCTCATAGCCCCAGTTCACGGAGATGCGGCCATCCTCGAAGACGGGCATCGAATAGTCAGTGCCGACAGGGATGGTGATGGACTGCGCAAAGCTTGCGGGATCGAAACGATAGGAACCGACTGTGTTGTAACCGGCATCAGTCACAGAATAGATCGTACAGTAACAGTTGGCCTGATAGCCGTCATTTACCGCCTTGAACAAAAGTTCGGTCGTGGTGTTGGGATGAAATTCATCACCTACATAATACATGCCGTTAAGAATGACGGTATACTTGATAAGAGAAGGATCGATCTCGCGACCCTTCACGTCGGTAGTCGCAGGAGTCCACTTGAGGTGGATCACACCTGTCTCCGGCTCGCTGATGACAACGTCGGTGACCTTGCTGCCGAAGTCGACTCCGGTCTCAGCGGTACCGGTGACATATTTGCCGCCTCCGAAAGTGTTGTAGGCAATAACCTTATATGTATATTTGCCGCGTTCCGGACATTTGTCTTCGAATGTGTATGTCTCGCCGAAAGTCGGATTTCTGAATGTCTTGACAACCTGACCGTCACGCTCAACATCGATCCTGGTCATTGCTGTGAGTTTCTGACCCTGCATGTCGGTAACGGGAGCCGTGAAGCTGACGGTCACATCGGTCGAGCCGTCATAACGGAATCCGTCAAGGCTGAGATCCGTCACCATGCCGGGACCATATGTGGAATATGGAGCCTCGATCTCGATGTTGTCTATCTGCAAATAACGTTTGAAAGCAGCAGATGTGGCGTGGAACGCTATGTAGTATTCTCCAGCTTCCTCGACCTGAATCTCCTTGTACAGGACCACTGGATTTGACGAGATGGCCTTTACCGAAGTCTCGGGAACGAGCGTGACGGTAAGGTCCTCGACAGCGTTGCCCTTGCCCATCAGCACTTCCACTTTCTCCTCATAGCTTGACGCAAATCCCGATGCGTCGGCATGGAAGACATAACTCTTGCCCGGCTCCATATATATAGGAGGAGTCACCAGATAATGGTTCTTCGCGGATGTACTGTATATCTGGGCCGCGCCATTGCCGTCATTGTCCTCATATCGAAACCATACGTTCTGCGTGTTATTGCCTGTTCCGGAAGCAGTCTTGCCGTCATTGTAGACAACAAAGCGGCTCAGCGCGTCGGCGTCGGAGAAGTCTTCTTTCCAGGGAGCTGTGACCGTACCGAGAACAATGGAGTTTGACTCCGCCTGAGCCCCGGACTCTCCCTCGAACGCGGCATATACCGAATATCTGACGGCAGTTACGCTTTCAGGCCATGCCACAGTCTCGACTACCTCAAGATCCCGGATGTCTGCGACAATGGTATCCGAAGCGGCACCATTGATGTATTTCACGACTGTGTACGTCACATCTGAGGGAGTGACGGCCCCATCGTGGACACCCTTGTCAACAGCGTCCCACGAAATCCTCATGGATTCACCCTCGCGATCGTACTCTGCCTTCACATTGGCCGGAGCGACTGGCACGTCCGGTCCGGCCCAGACTCCGGCAGTGGCCTGCGACCAGAGACCGACACCCTCGGAATTGCCAAGACGCACGCGCACATAATATGCTCCGGCCTCCGGAAGTGAGATGTTCACCTCTGTCTCTGCGCCGGGAGCGCACGAACCGGTTGCGAGCACCTTACCGCCGGCACTGACCGAATAGTCAAGCTCTCCGTCAAGATCCTGACCGTCCAGAGTCTTGAGGGGAGCAGTGAACTTGACCCGGCCGTTCAGGGCGGCGCCATCAAACGACACCTCCGTGTCTGTGGCCAGACCGGGAGCGGCGTTCCTGACAGGGTTATGAAGAGACACCATGGCACCCATTCTGGCATAGAACGGCATTGTGAACGCCTTGTGCAGTGAGCATCCGTTGTCGATATCTACCACATAAAGCGCGGCCTCCCCTTTCTCGCGGTTACTCCAGTATATATAGAACAGATTGTCACGGGTGTCGAGGAATCCGGCATACGAATCATTGCCGGAAAGACCGAGGTCCTTTATCTTTGCAGTGGCTCCCGTGGTCTTGTCGACTGTGGCAAGAGAGCCGTCGGCGAGAACGGCATACATTTGGCCGGCAGATGTAAATCCGCATGCCTGCCAGGGTGTGTCTATGGCCGCTATCGCCTTCGAACGGCCGCTGTCGACAAATTTGTGATCCATTCTTGCGAACTCGTACTTCTCCCCTGACTTGTCATTGAAGCAGCCGAACACGGCACCCGTCTCCGGGTCATAAGCCATCGAGCTGGCGATCATGCTGCAGTCATTGTCATCATTGGTCACCAGATATTTCTGGTCAGTCAGGTTCAGGGTGCCGGAGGCGTTTTTCTTGACGCTGTATGAACGTGTGTACCATACATGGTCGGCAATGTCTGCCGAGTTCTTGTATGTCCATAAAAGACGCAAGTCGCCATATGCCATGCCGCCGCGCACCCGCGACGTATTGCTTGTAGTGAGAAAACGCATCAGACCCGCTTCTGTGTCGAATGTGTACATTCCGGCCTGGTTGGGATTGAACGTGGCGTCATCGCTTTCGAGAAGCATGCAAACCAGAGAATCGGGCAAAGCCTTTGTCCATGCATCGGCCTCGGGAGCGTCATACGCTCGAACCTTGTTCTTGTTGCGTATCGGTGACCAGTAACCATGCTGAATCACTCCCTTTCCCGACTGGATGCCCCGCATTGAGGGAGCCACAGGTGATGTCTCCGCATATCTGGCGACGACAGATACGCCACCTGCCAGAAGCAACAGAGACATTGCCGTTACGGCAATACGAGCTGTAGTTTTGTTCTTCATGTGAAAAAGTTATTAATTGTCATTAAACAATAGTGGATTCCCAATTGAAACAATGTTTCGATTCAGCTTCGATTCAGATCGGCAAACCAATTTCTGAACAATTTGCGCAACCATAGTATCGAAGAACTTACTTCCCATTTCAAATCGATTACAAATAAAAACAAAATTTACATGGATTGCCAATCCGACAGCGCATTTTCACGCTTCATTTAGGGCTCTACCGAACTTTTTTGCCCGAAATCAAATAATGATGCTTGCAATCTGAACAATCCTGTGACAAAACTAAACATAAGTTTATACCTGTTCAGATTTTTGGGTTTACGTAAATCAGTTCAGGAATCTTCTTCGTTAATATAATAGCCGCCATAATATATGTGCGCAATAGGAATTCTGTTGATTGAATGGATTAGAAAACTATGTTGAGCGAGACACAGACCCAAAAAGACTTACATCAGATTCTGTCGCAATACTGCACGCCTTCAGACGCACTTGTAGAAGACTTTAAGAAATCAGCCAGACTGATCAATGTAAAAAAAGGCGAGGCTGTGGTACGGCAGGGCGAAATATGCAACGTATTTGTTCTTAACCGCAAAGGGCTGTTTCGCGTCAGTCATATTAACGGCGATACAGAAGACACACTGCTGTTCGGCACTTCGGGAGATGTCTTCACATCACTTCACTCATATTATGCGGGGGAGCCGGCCGTATTCACTCTTTCGGCCATTGAGGATTCAGAGGCATGGCTCATAAGCTACGATGACATGCGCAGGATGCTGGAGGAACATCTCTCGCTGATGAAATGGATGAACTCGCTTATGGTCGAACAGATTTATGGTTTTGAGAAACGCTATCTCTTCTTCACGAATAAATCGGTAGAAGACCGGTTCCTCAATTTCATGAGCATTCACAGCGAATCATTGCGCCGCACACCGGTCAAATACATATCCCGCATAGTACCACTAAAATATATCGCCCAGTATCTCAAGATCACGCAGTCCACCCTGTCGCGCGTACGCAGACGCCTGATCACACGCGAAAGCAGGTAACTTAAGAGCTTGTTTAATAATGGTTGTTTATTTGTGGGAAGTCTATTTAGGAGCATTGCCACTCCTGCAATCACAACCATCTGTCGTGCGACCTCCAATGATTTTGAATGGCTATTTAAGCAGTTTTCTATCGTTATCGCCGCTTTCAAGTACGCTCATCTGATGGATGGC